>CAYNDG010000014.1:12897-14691 GCA_964395805.1 uncultured Brevundimonas sp. | reverse complement strand
CTCCTCCTGGAAAGGATCGGTCGCGGGCCTTACGGTTGTCGGCGTCCACCCTCGATCGCGGGCCATGGCCTCGGCGATCAGGACACCCGTGATGTCGGCTCCCTTGGGGAGGAGCGCGCCTTCGCACCGGTCGGAGGGCAACGGACCGGGCCTCGGCGCTGTCGCGCGGACTCGTTACAGAGTTGTGCGGAACGCGGTGATATACTCGCTTTTCCGACGAAATAAAGGCCCTCGATGAATTTCGTGCGGGCTAGCCGCAGGTCACACGCCTGATGATGCCCGTCTCCTGGTCGAAGAAGACGTTCATGCGGTCGGCCTGGTAGTCCATGGTGACCGCACAGGTCGTGCACGCCACGCGCACATTCGCCTCCGCGGCAAAGCTGACGGCCGCAATATTGCGCCCGATCAGGCTCTGGTTCCGCGCGGCACCGCAGGTGTCGGTCGCGCCATCGGGCATGGCGGAGTCCGGCGTCGGGGCACAGGCGGCCATCAGGGCAAGCCCGGCGGTCAGAACGGCAAGTCGCATCATTTCTTTTTCCAATCCCTGGGTGTTCTGGTCAAAGCCCGGCCGGATAGAGGGTTCCCTAGCCGCAACTGACCTCGGTCACCCGGTTGGTTCGCGCGTCATAAAGTATGTTCAGCAGATAGGGCGAATGGGCCTCGGTCCGGGGACAGGTCGTACAGGCCACCCGGCGATTGGTGATGTCGACCGGCACCGGGATCTCGCTGCGGTCCCGCCCGACCAGCCATTGCAGGGCGCCGGCCCGGCAGAGGTCAGCCGGGTCCTGGACCTCCACCGGAGTCACTGCAGAATAGGAGGGGCCGTCCTCTCCGCGCGCCTCGGGCAGAACCACCACGCCGACAGGCCGCGTGGCCGGCGGCTCGGGCGGGGCGCAGGCACTCAGGGCCAGCGCCACCGCCGCCAGGATCAGCCCGCCTTTTCCCATCGACCTTCCGGCGTCTGCCGCCAGTAGCTGATGTCCGCCCCTGCCGCCTTGAGCGCCGTCCAGCGCGCGCGCGCCTGCGCCAGGGCCGTCCCGTCCTGACCGTCGAAAAGAATGAAACACCGCTGGAAATCCTCCGTCGGTCGAAAGTCTGACCCGTCGACGATGAACAGGGCCTGAGCCCCGTTCACATTCTCCGCCTCCGGGGTGAACAGGATCGGTTGTCGCGCGGCATGTGGGCCGGAACTATGTCCATTGGCGAGAAAACTGTCGTCGCGCCACGCCCACAACGCCTCGCCGAGGTGTTGGGCAAAGGCCGGGTCAGCCACGCGGACCTGGGCCCTCAGCCCGGCCTGCAGCACCTTGTCCAGCAAGGTCGGGAGCACCTGCTCCAGACCCGACTGCTCAAGATGATAGAACCAGATCTGTGGCCCGTCCCCGGCCATACAGCGCCGCTCCTCGCTAGTCCCGGCCCTCATAGGTGTCGGCGATCATCCGGTCGAGCGTGCGCACGCCGAAACCGACACCGCCGTCCGGCACGGTCGGCCGCTGGCTCTTGCTGACCCAGGCCGTCGGCGCGATGTCGATGTGCGCCCAGGGGGTGCCGTTGACGAAGCGCTTCAGGAACAGGGCCGCCGTGATCGAGCCGCCGGCCCGGCCATTGCCCATGTTCTTCACATCGGCCGCAGGCGAATCGATATGGCGGTCGTACTGGTCGGGGAGCGGCATGCGCCAGAAATTCTCGTCGACCCTGGCGCCCGCGTCCAGAATGGGCTGGGCCACCGAGTCGTCGTTCGAGAAGACCCCCGCATAGTCGAGGCCCAGGGCGACGATCATGGCCCCGGTCAGG
>CAYNDG010000014.1:0-12858 GCA_964395805.1 uncultured Brevundimonas sp. | reverse complement strand
CCGGTCCTGGGTGTACCAGAGGCAGTCGGCCAGCACGAGGCGGCCCTCGGCGTCGGTGTTCAGCACCTCGACCGTCTGACCCGACAGGGATTTGACAATATCGCCGGGGCGCTGGGCGTTACCGTCCGGCATATTCTCGACCAGACCGATGACGCCAACCGCATTGACGGCGGCCTTGCGGCCCGCCAGCGCGTGCATGAGGCCCGACACGGCGGCCGCGCCGCCCATGTCCCACTTCATCTCCTCCATGCCCTCCGGCGGCTTCAGCGAAATGCCGCCCGTGTCGAAACAGACGCCCTTGCCGACAAAGGCGAGAGGAGCGTCACCCTTCTTGCCGCCGTTCCACTTCATGATCGCGACCTGGCTGTCACGACGGCTGCCCATTCCGACGGCCAGAAGCGTGCGGAAGCCCAGCTTCTCAAGCTCGGCTTCGCCCAGAATTTCGACCTCCAGCCCCAGACTTTCCAGCGCCTTGCAGCGGTTGGCGAACTCTTCCGGGTAAAGGACATTGGCGGGCTCTGACACCAGATCCCGCGCGAAAATCACGCCGTCGGCCACGGCGGACATCGGCGCAAAGGCGGCTTCGGCGGCCTTCGGGTCCGCACAGGCGACGGTCAGGGCCGTCACCGACGGAATCTTGTCGGGCTTCTGGCGCGTCAGATATTTGTCGAATCGGTAGGCGGCCAGCTTGACCGCAAAGGCGACCCGAGCAGCCTGGCTCGCCGTCAGCGACCGTGCATCGACAGTCAGGCTCTCGGCGCCGCTCATCTTCACCGCGTGATAGGCCGCCCCCGCCGCCTCCTCGATCGCCAGATCGGTCAGCGCCTCGCGGTCGCCGAGACCCGTCAGCACCACCACCGATGTGTCCAGCCCGTGCGGCGCGGTGACCACCAGCGTCTTGCCCTTGCCTCCTGTGAACCGCCCTGACTGCATGGCGCGGGTGAATGCGCCCCCTGTCCGGCCGTCCAGTGCCGTCCCGCCGTCGCAAAGTCTGCGACCTTCACCCACAATCAGGGCCAGGGCCTGCGGGCTTCCGGGATCGGCAACAAAGGCGATTTTCATCAAACACTCCCCACCGGAGCACCCGCCCCGGGTTCTGATACCAACTACAATCGGCGACGTTCAGTTTCGTCCGCGCGCCTCCGTGTGTATTAGATGCGCGTTATCGGCACAGCCTGCAACCGGGCGAAAACTTCCCACTCATGACCCTGATTCAAGGCTACCTTTTTCGTCAGTTGCTGTTGCCGGTTGCTGCTGCGTGCAGCGCACTGGTGGGAATCGGTGTGCTGAGCCAGAGCCTTGAGCAACTGGAATTCGTGGTTGAACGCGGCCAGAGCCTCTGGCTGATGCTGAAATTGACCCTGCTGGCGGTGCCCCAGCTTCTGGGTGTCGTCCTGCCCATCGGACTGTTCGTCGGCGCGCTTGTGGCGCTCTCCCGCCTTCAACGGGAACAGGAGTTGACTGCGATCCAGGCGGCAGGCCTGACCCGGGCCGCCCTGATCCGGCCGGCCGGCCGCCTCGCCCTGATCGTCATGGTCCTCGGCCTGCTGATCAATACGGTGGTCCAGCCCTGGTCTCAGACCACCGCCCGGACCGAGGCCTTTGCCGTGCGCTCCGATCTCGCGGCTCTCCTGGTCGAGGAAGGTCGGTTCGTCCAGGGACCGGACGGCCTGACGGTCTATGTGCAGGAGATCGAGCAGAACGGCCTGCTGAAGAACCTCTTCATCTACATCCAGAGCGGCGACACCACCGAGACCTGGAACGCCACCGAGGCCCGCTTCGGACGGGTCGATGGCGAGCCGATGCTGACCCTTGTCGGGGGATCCAGCCAGCGCTTCTCCTCTGCCGGGGTGCTGAATCTGCTATCGTTTGACACCTACGTCTTTCCCCTTGGCGCCTTCGCCGAAGTCGCGGACCAGCCGAGGTTCAAGCCGTCCGATCTTGGCCTCAGCGACCTGTTCATGCCCCGCCCGGACATGGTGCCAGCCGTTGGTACCCGGAACGAGCTGATGGCCGAAGGACACTCGCGTCTCGCCTCTCCGCTCTATGCCCTGACCGCCATGGCGCTGGCGCTTGCCGCAATTCTCGCCGGCTCGTTCAGCCGCACGGGCTACGGGATCCGCGTCGCCAAGGCTGCGGCCATGTTCCTCGTGGTCCGCATTTTCGGCTACGTGGTCGTCGCGGCGGCCGCCTGGAATCCCTGGCTCAATCTGCTCCAGTATGTCCTCCCTGTCGCCGTGACCGCGCTCGCCATCGCCATGCTCTTCCGGGCTCCACGACGGGGTCGGCGGCTCGCGCTCTTCGACATCCGGGCCCTGATCCCGGGGAGGGCCGGGGCATGAGCTTCCGGACACCACGCCTCCTCAGCCTCGGCCGCATCGAGCGCTACGTACTGGGTCAGCAGGCCCGTTCGCTGATCGTGGCCCTCGCGATCATCGCCAGCCTGATCATGCTGATCGACTTCGTGGAGATATCGCGCGGGGTCGGATCCGATGTCGACCTGTCCGCCCTTCGCATGCTCGGACTGGTGGCGATGAAATCTCCGGCCGTCATCCTGCAGCTGATGCCGTTCGTCTTCCTCTTCGGAACCCTGGCCGCCTATGTGGGGCTGAACCGGCGGAGCGAGCTGATCGCGATGCGGGCGGCCGGTCTGTCTGCCTGGCGGTTCGTCCTGCCGGCGGCGGGCACCGCCCTGATGTTCGGTATCCTCACCGTGACGACCCTCGGGCCGGTCGCCGCCTGGGGCGATGGCCTGTTCCAGCGGGAGCGGACGCGTCTGTCGGCCGCTCCGGTCGCGACCGATGCCCCGCAGGCTGTCTGGATCCGTGAGGGGAACAGTCAACGGCAGATGATCATCCGCGCCGGTCGCCAGGATACAGCCCGGGCGCGTCTCGAGGACGTGACGGTCTTCATATACACAGTGGGAGAGGACGGCGCCCTGACCTTCGTCGAGCGCATCGATGCCGCATCGGCGGCCCTGACCGCCGGCAGCTGGCGTCTGAACGATGCCGTGGGCGCCCAGACCGGCCAGCGCGCTGTTGCCTACGCCCGGCTGGACCTGCCTTCCAGCCTCGCCCGGGACGAGGCCTTCGCCCGCTTCGCCCGCCCGCAGTCGACCTCCCTCTGGGCCCTCCCGACCCAGATCAGGCGCGTGGAGCAGGCCGGCTTCTCGTCGACCGCCTATCGCCTCCGTCTCCATCAGTTGCTGGCCACTCCCTTGATGTTCGCCGCCATGTCGATCCTCGCGGCCGCCTTCTCCCTCAGACTGATGCGCCTTGGCGATCTGGCGCGCATGTCGATCGCCGC
This sequence comes from uncultured Brevundimonas sp., assembly GCA_964395805.1. Classification (GTDB taxonomy): domain Bacteria; phylum Pseudomonadota; class Alphaproteobacteria; order Caulobacterales; family Caulobacteraceae; genus Brevundimonas. The sequence continues at coordinate 9,552 of CAYNDG010000014.1, read as the reverse complement.
CGTCGTCCTCGGTTTCGCCTTCTTTTTCATCAATCAGACCTTCGCCGCGTTTGGCACGGCGGAGGTGATTCCCCCGTTTCTCGCTGCTTGGCTGCCGCCGGTGCTCACCGGGCTCGCCGCCTTCACCCTGCTGTTCTATACCGAGGACGGCTAGGCCTGATCCCCGCTTGAGGTTGTTGTGAAGCAAGACAGGAAACCGTCCGACCGGGGACGCACGCAGGGCAGGCGGCTGCGAGCCCGCCTGCTGGCGGGTGTGGCCACCCTTGCCTGCGGCCCCCTGTTCCTTTCGGGTCACGCGCTGGCGCAGGATGCCCCCGCCCCCGGGACTGCGGACGGACTGCAGGCCGAAGCGGTCTACATGGATGCCGGAACCGTCTCGCGTCATGGCGATATCCTGACCGCGGAAGGTACGGCCGGCGGAGACCGCGTCTTCGCCCGGTTCCGCGGTCATACGATGCAGGCCCGACGCCTCACCTATGACCTCGCCAACCAGACCGCGGCAGCAGAGGGTGACGTCGAGCTGATCGCACCGGACGGAACGGTGGTGTTCGCCTCGCTTCTGGAGCTTGAGGACGATCTCCAGACCGGAGTCGCCGTCGACTTCGCCACGCGCCTCGAGAACGGGGCCAGCCTGATGGCGGCCACCGCCGTGCGCCGCTCGGACACGCTCAACGAACTGAACTACGCCCTCTTCACGCCCTGCCCCATCTGCGACGAGCAGGGCCAGCCCAAGACGCCGAGCATTTCGATCCAGGCCGAGCGTGTGGTTCAGGACGAAGCCCTGCGCGCCATTCTGTACCGCAATGCCATCTTCCGGATCGGCGGCGTCCCGGTACTCTACCTCCCCGTCTTCGGGCACCCCGACCCCACGGTCGAGCGTGCCAGTGGCCTCCTGATTCCGGTAGTGGAGTTCGATCAGGAGCGCGGCCTGTCCTACGAACAGCCCTATCTGGTCGTGGTCTCGCCGTCCGAAGACTGGCTGATCAGTCCCCAGCTGAACACCGAGGTCGCCCCGCTGCTGAATGTCCAGTGGCGCAGGCGCTTTGCCGACGGCACGGTCGTGGTGCGCGGCGGCTACACCCACGAGCGCACGTTCGGGGACTTCGACATCGATGATGACGGCATCGACGACGTGGTCACCCCGCTCGACCGCGAGCATCGCAGCTACCTGCTCGCCCATGGCCGGTTCGACCCCGAGGGCCCCTGGCGCTACGGCTTCACCCTGGAACGAACCTCGGACAAGACGCTGTTCGATCGCTATGACATCCGCAATCCCTATCAGGACAACGGGCTCTACTACGGCGATGAGCGACGGCTGATCAGCCAGATCTATGCCGAATACCAGACGCGTCGCAGCTATGTGTCCGTCGCAGCCTTCGACATCCAGAGCCTGAGGGTAGCCATACCCAATGAGGCGGCTCCTGGGCTGAACATCTTTGAGGCGGACAGCAGCCTGCCGGTCGTGGCGCCGCTGATCACGGCCCGATGGGAGCCGGCGGGACAGATCCTGGGCGGGCGGCTGAGACTGAGCGGGTCCTCGGTGGCCCTGTTCCGCGATGACTTCGTCGGCACCCCTGTCCTGAGCCCGGACATCGCCCCTGACCCCGTTCCGCCCGGCCTGTCCGGCGTCGACAGCCGACGGATCACCGGGCAACTGGACTGGCGGCGAACACTGGTCAGCCGCGCGGGCGTGATCTGGGAGCCTTTTGTCGACGGTCGGCTGGATCTGTACTCAATCGACGACCTGCCGCCTCCCTTTGACACCGGCGCCGTGACGGTGAGCCGGGGTCGGCTGACCGCCGGGCTGGACGTCCGTTATCCGCTGATCCGGTCTTTCGCCGGTTCCGGGGATCTGATCATCGAACCCCGGGCCCAGCTGTCGGTTTCATCTGCCAGCGACCTCGACCCCCGGATCCCCAACGAGGACAGCCAGACGCTCGAGCTGGATGAAGTCTCCCTGTTCAACATTGACCGCTACCCGGGCCATGACCTCCACGAGGGCGGTACCCGACTGACGCTCGGGACACGGGCGACCTGGCGCTGGGGCGCGGCGCGTGAGGTTTCGGTCTTTCTGGGCAAGAGCTGGCGGGACGATGAGGAGCCCGGCCTGCTGGCCCTGGTGCCCAATCCGGATCCCCTCGCGCCACCGGCCTATTACGACCCGGGCGGCCTCGCGTCATCGTCTTCGGACTGGGTGGTCCAGGGCACCTTCTCACCGACCGACGGCGTAAGGGGCTGGGCCCATGCGACCCTTGACGACTCAGGCGACATCCGTCGGGCGGAAGTCGCTGTGGAAGCCAGCTGGCGGCGCCGGGACCGTGCCTCGATTACCTGGCTGGTGGACCGTTCCAACCCGCTCGCGAGCCCCCTGAACCGCAACTACGAGTTCGTGGAACTGACTGGTCAGCAATTTGTCTGGGGCAACTGGGGCATCGCCGGCACCGGGGTCCTCGACATCGAACGCGACCTGATCACCCGATCCGAGGTCGGACTGCTGTTTGACGACGACTGTTTCCGTTTCGAGTTCGGCTATCGCCGGGACAACACGCGGGTCAGGCCGAGCGGCCCCTCGGAGGGAGTCTATATCCGCCTAAACCTCGCCACTTTTGGCGGGTCAGGCTATGACCGGAACGAGAGGCGCTGGTAAGCGCGGGTCCGGACACGTCCCCGTGTGTTTGACCTGGCGCCCGTCAACGTCGATACGGGGCTGGGCGATGCGGGGCTCCGGCGCCGAACCGGTATGAGGAACAAGAACGAACCATGCGTTTCATGCGTACAATGATCGCGGTTGCGGCGCTTCTGGCCACGGCCGGACCGGCCCTTGCCCAGACCAATCCGACCTCAGCGGGGACGCTGGATCCGGCGGCGAACCGCCCGGCCCAGCCGCGCGCCCAGGAGGCGGAGTTCCAGATTCAGGACGGGATCGTCGCCACGGTCAACGACCGGATCATCACGGGCTATGACCTGCGTCAGCGGATGCTGCTCATCATCATCATGAGCGAGGTCCAGCCGACGGCCGAGAACATCGGCCAGATTCAGGCCGAGGCTCTGGACATGCTGATCGAGCAACATCTCCAGGCCGAGGAAATCGCCAAATTCCCGACACTGATCATCACCGACCAGGAAGTGGATGCCGAGATCGCCGCCATGGCGGAACAGGCCCGCATGTCCCCCGACCAGTATATGGCAGCCCTGGCCCAGGCCGGCATTCACCCCCGCACGATCCGTGAGCAGATTCGCACCGCCATCGGCTGGCGCGAACTGGTGGGTGGCCGGTTTTCCAGCCGCGCCCGCGTAAGCCGGACCCAGGTCGAACAGAGCCTGCGCAAGTATGAAGAGGCGGCGACCAGAAAACAGTATCTGATCGGCGAGATCTACATCGACGCCAATCGCGTCGGCGGCATGCAGTCGGCGATCACGGGCGCCCAGCAGTTGATCCAGCAGATGATCCAGGGTGCGCCCTTCCAGGCTGTCGCCCAGCAGTTCTCGGCAGCGCCGACCGCAGTTCGCGGCGGTGATGCCGGCTGGATCGTGGAGGGGACGGTGGTCCCGGCGCTGCAACAGGCCTTTGACAACCTGGAAGTCGGGCAACTGTCGAACCCGATCGTCGTCGAGGGCGGGGTCTATGTCATCTACATGCGGGACAAGCGCGAAGGTGCGGCGACGCGCCTGGTCCAGTTGCGCCAGGTCATGGTTGAGCTGCCCGACTCCGCCACGGACGCCGAGGTTGAGGCCGCCGCCCTGCGCCTTTCGGCCATCCGTCCGGGATTGACCTGTGAAACCATGGTCGCCCGCGCTGCGTCCGAGATCGGCCTCCTCGGGTCCGATCTGGGCGAAAGTGACGTGCTTGATCTGGCGCCCCAGTTCCAGCCCTTTGCCCGCTCGGCCGAGGTGGGACAGGTCAGTGAACCTATTCGCACGCCGCTGGGCCTGCATCTGGTCGGTGTCTGCGGCCGCCGGGTCGGGTCGGCAGACGTCCCCAGCTACCGGGATATCGAAAACCAGCTGCTGCGTGCCAACCTTGCCATGCTGGGCCGCCGCTACATGCGCGACCTGCGCGCCGACGCCCTGATCGAGATGAAGTGATGAACCGGCCCGGGCCGCCGCTTGCCCTGACCATGGGCGAACCGGCCGGTCTTGGGCCCGAGATCATCGCGGCCTGCTGGCGCTCGGCCCCTGCCCCGTTTCTGGTGGTGGGGGACGCGAGGACGATGGCAACCCACGCACCCGTCGCGGTGATCCGCGATCCCGCCGACGTCGAGGCCGCGTTCGGAGGGGCGGTGCCCGTCCTTGACCAGCCCTTGCCCTCGGCCGCCACGCCGGGTGTTCCGCAATCTGAACACTCTGGTGCGGTCACGGGCTGGATTGAGACCGCAGTCGACATGGCCGTCAGGGGAGCAGTCGGCGGTATCGTGACGGCGCCAATCGCCAAGGCTCCCCTTTACCAGGCCGGTTTCCGCTTTCCGGGCCATACAGAGTTCATCGCGGACCTGACGGCAGATATCCCGTGGCAGGGAACGCGGGGTCCGGTCATGATGCTGACTGCGCGGAACCTCAGGGCCTGTCTGGTGACGATCCACACCCCCCTGTCGCAGGTCCCGGAACTGATCACGGCAGAACGGGTCAGTCGGGTCGCCCGCGTGGTGCACGAGGCCATGATCCGCGACTTCGGTATCGCCCGGCCCCGGCTGGCACTGGCGGGGCTGAACCCCCATGCCGGCGAAGGCGGCTCCATCGGCCTGGAGGAGCAGGAAGTGCTGATCCCCGTCGCGCGGGCGCTCCGGAACGAAGGCCTGGACATCGGCGATCCGCGCCCCGCCGACACGCTGTTCCACGACGAGGCCCGCGAGACCTATGATGCCGTGCTCTGCCTCTATCACGACCAGGCCCTCATTCCGGTCAAGACGCTCGACTTCTGGGGCGGGGTCAACGTCAGCCTCGGCCTGCCCATTGTCCGCACCTCGCCTGATCACGGGACGGGGTTCGATATCGCCGGAAAGGGCATTGCCCGCCCCGACAGCCTGATCGCGGCCGTGCGTCTGGCACGGGTCATGGCCGACCGCCGGGCCACCGCAGCATGAGCGACCTGCCTTCGCTGCGCGAGTCGCTCGACGCTCACGGCCTGATGGCGAAGAAGAGCTTCGGCCAGCATTTCCTGCTGGACCTCAATGTCACGCGCAAGATCGTCCGGCTGGCCGGGCCTTTCGCGGGCGAGCCCGTAATCGAGGTCGGCCCCGGTCCCGGAGGCCTGACCCGCGCCCTGATGGAGAGCGACGCCGGTCGCGTCATCGCGGTCGAAAAGGACGCCCGCTTCCTGCCCCTGCTCGGCGAGCTGGACGACGGCTCCGGTCGCCTGATCCTGGTCGAGGCGGATGCGCTCAGGATCGACGAGGCCGCGATCGCAGGGGGAGCGGCGCATCTGGTATCGAACCTTCCCTATAATGTTGGCACTGCCCTGCTGATCAAATGGCTGACCGGACCGTGGACTCCGGCGTCGATGACCCTGATGTTCCAGAAGGAGGTCGCCCAGCGGGTGGTCGCCCAGCCGGGCGAGGACGCCTACGGGCGTCTGGCAGTCATCAGCCAGGCCCTTTGCGAAGCGCGGATCGTCATGTCCCTGCCGGCCGCCGCCTTTACGCCGCCACCCAAGGTCGCCTCGGCCGTGGTCCATCTGCGGCCGCTGGCCGATCGTCTGTCGGACGCGCGCATCAGCCGCCTCGAGCGGGTCACGGGCGCGGCCTTCGGTCAGCGCCGCAAGATGCTGCGTTCCAGTCTCAAACCCCTGGGCGGCGCGGCTCTCTGCGAGGCCGCCGGGATAGAGCCAGACGCCCGGGCCGAGACCATCGACGTGGCGGGCTTTCTGCGGCTGGCCGACGCCCTGGCCTGAAGGTCAGTCGCGGGGCATGATCCGTTCGGGAAAGGGCCGTCCGAGCGCCTCGGCCACCGCCTGCTGACTGATCAGGAAGACCTCCTCGCGCCGGTGGTAGTTGTTGGCCAGGACGATCACGACGACCTCGCCTTCGGGTTGCCATATGACCATGTTGCGAAAACCGGACCAGCTGCCGGTGTGATAGATCTGGACGTCGCCGAAGGCCGGCTCCACCTGTCGGCCCAGCGCCCGGCTGAACAGGCCATAGCCCCAGAGGCGACGCGGTCCGCCCCTGCGTTCGTCGGGCGTATCCGCGGGCGCATGATCTGCGACCAGCGCCGCATGGGCCTCGGGGCTGAGCAGTCCGCCGCGATGCAGGGCCCAGGTCCAGGCCAGCAGATCGTCGACCGTCGAGGACAGGGCGCCCGCCCCCGCAATTATGCTGACATTGGCCCGGGGTTGGGGCGTGATCCCGGCGGGGAAGTTTGCATAGCCCATGGCCAGGTCCGGCACTGTATCAAAGCCCGTCCGGGTCATGCCCAGCGGCTCAAAAAAGGTCTGCTCCAGATAGGTCTGGAAGGGCACGCCCGCCGCGGCCTCGACCACGGCGGCGGCAAGGTTGAAGCCGGCGTTGTTGTAGCGGACCCGGCTACCCGGCTCGAACTGCAGGCTATAGAGGGCGCTGTCACGGGTCAGCTCATCCAGCGTGGCCGGGGTGACGCGCCGGGTTCCCCAGCCGGGCCGGGCCATCAGGTCGGGGATACCCGACTGATGTGAGATCAGGTGGCCGATGCGAATGTCGGCCCAGGCCTCCGGACAGTCGTCAATCCAGTCGCAGACCGGGTCCTCGACACTCAGTACGCCCTCATCCTGCAGGCGCAGAATGGCCGCGGCCGTGAACATCTTGCTGACCGAGGCCAGGCGCAGGGGGGTGTCGAGCTCGAACGGGCGGCCCGTCTCGCGATCCGCCATGCCATAGACCTGCCGGAACAGGACCTGGTCTCCCCGCGCCACCAGTACCGCACCGGTGAACCGGCCGCTGTCGGCCATGGCATCCAGTGACGCCCTGAGCCGGGGCATGTCCTCGACCACGACAATCGGCGGGCGGGCCCTGATGGCAAGGCCGGAAGCGGCCTCTGCGGTGTCGTGGACGGCATCGGTTCGCACCACGAGCGTCCAGGCACCCGCGAGCAGAACAGCCAGAGCCGCGAGCCCGGCAAGAATCGGTAGGGGTCTCATCTGACCCTAGATATCGAAAGTCAGACCGAACTGCGCGTAAAGAGCCCGTGAGTCCTGCCATTTCGGATCGACCTTGACCGTCAGGAACAGGTGAACCGGGCGGTCCATCAGAAGCGTCAACTCCTCGCGCGCCTTCTGACCGATCCACTTCAGCGTCTGGCCCGAGCGGCCCAGCACAATCGGGCGCTGGCTGTCGCGCTCGACATAGATGGTCTGCTCGATCCGCACCGATCCGTCGTCGCGCTCCTCGAAGGCCGTGGTTTCCACCGCCGCCGAATAGGGCAGTTCCTCGTGCACGCGCAGGAACACCTTTTCGCGCGTGATTTCGGCCGCCAGCACCCGCAGGGGCAGGTCGGCACTCTGGTCCTCGGGATACAGCCAGGGGCTTTCGGGCATCAGGCCGGCCAGGTGGGCCTTGAGGTCCAGCACCCCGTCGCCGGTCGCCGCCGAGATCAGAAAGACATCGCTGTAGACGCCCGTGTTGAACAGCTCGGTCATGACCTTCAGCATCGACTCGCGCTTCAGGCCGTCGATCTTGTTGAGCGCCAGGATGGCCTTGCTGTCCCGCCCCTTCAGCGCCTCGATGATGGTCTCGACGTCCTCGACCGAGCGGCGGTCGGCGGGTGAGCCCTTGCCCTCGCCGATGGCCATCTGGGCAGAGGTGTCGACCAGATGCACGACCGCGTCCGCCTCCTCTGCCCCTTCCCAGGCCGAGGCGACCATGGCCCGGTCCAGCCTGCGGCGCGGGTTGAATATGCCCGGGGTGTCGACCAGCACCATCTGGGTCTGGCCGTCCATGACGATACCGCGAACGGGAAAGCGCGTCGTTTGCACCTTCTGGGTGACGATCGAGACCTTGGAGCCTGTCAGCCGGTTGACCAGGGTCGACTTGCCGGCATTGGGCGCGCCGATTACGGCGACGAATCCGGCCCGCGTTCCGGTCTGGGAGGTATCTGGGGTCAAATCACGCCTTCACGCTTCATCAGGGCCAGAGCGGCCGCCTTCTCCGCCTCCTGACGCGAACGGCCCTCCGCGGTCAAGGCATCCGTGCCGCTGATTGTCACCTCGACGCGGAAGGTCGGGGCATGATCGCTGCCCGTGCGCTCCACGACGCGGTAAGCCGGCAGGCCGCGGCCGACCTTCAGCGACCATTCCTGCAAGGCCGACTTGGGATTGCTGAGACTGCGCGAGGACGGGTTGGCCAGCTCGGCCTTCCACAGCCGTTCAAACACGCTCCGCGCCGCCTCGATGCCGCCGTCGAAATAGACCGCAGCCAGAATGGCCTCGACTGCATCGGCCAGAATGCCGTCACGGCGCCGGCCGCCCTGTTTGCTCTCGCCGGGAGACATGCGCAGGGCCGGCCCCACACCGGCGGCCTCTCCCACGCGCGCACAGGCGGCCTTGTCGACCAGACCATGCAGGCGCGCGGACATCTCGCCTTCGTTCGCCTGCGGATAGTCACGCATCAGACGCTCGGCGACCAGCAGGCCCAGCACCCGATCGCCAAAGAACTCCAGCCTCTGGTTATCCAGAATGGGCCGGCCCACCGCGTCATGGGCCGCGCCCTCGCCCACACTGGGGTGGGTCAGGGCGCGTTCCAGCAGGGACGGATCGCCAAAATCATGTCCCAGGGCCCGGGTCAGTGCCCGAACGGCTTCGCTTCGGCGATCCGCCATCCCCTACTTCAGAACGGTGAAGAAGCGGTCCAGGCGTACCTTGGTGAACCAGCTGACCGGGTTCCACAGCCGCGCCCCCTCATGCCAGGAGAACAGGATCATCTCGGCCTTGCCGATCAGATTCTCCTCCGGCACCAGCCCGACGCCCATGGCCGATTGTTCGCGGCTGTCGATCGAGTTGTCGCGGTTGTCGCCCATCATGAAATAGTAGCCCTCGGGCACCTCGAACACCGGGGTGTTGTCGAGGCTGTAGTTCGGGCCGAAGTCCTGGATCTGATAGCTGCGGCCACCCGGCAGGGTCTCGCGCAGGGTGGTCACCGTCTGGCCCTCGAACATGTCGGCGACCTGCTCGCCGGTGACCACGACGTTCTCCACCGGCTCGCCATTGATGTGCAGGACGTTGTTGATCATCTGCACCCGGTCGCCCGGGACGCCGATCACGCGCTTGATGTAGTCGGTCTTGTTGTCGCTCGGCAGCTTGAAGACGGCGATGTCACCGCGCTCGGGCGCCCTGGCCATGACGCGGCCCTCGAACACCGGCGGGCTGTAGGGAATGGCATGCTTCGAATAGCCATAGCTCCACTTGGACACGACGATGTAGTCGCCCTCATACAGGTTCGGCTCCATCGAGGCCGACGGGATGGTGAAGGGCTGGAACAGGAAGATCCGCAGCAGGATGGCGATGAACAGGGCGATGGCGACCGTCTTGATGATCTCGACCCACTCATTCTTGTCGCTCTTGCCACCGTCGGAGTCGTCGCCGCCGTC
>CAYNDG010000013.1:3039-14752 GCA_964395805.1 uncultured Brevundimonas sp. | reverse complement strand
CGGCGGCTGCAGGTGCTGCAGTCGCTCGACAACCTCGGCGCCGGCTTCCAGCTGGCCAGCCACGACCTCGACCAGCGCGGCGGCGGCAATCTGCTGGGTGATGAACAGTCGGGCCACATCCGCGAGGTCGGGGTCGAACTGTATCAGCAGATGCTGGAGGATGCGGTGGCCGGGCTGCGCGAGCAGGGCGGCGGCCTGCGTGATCGCGACTGGTCTCCGACCATCAATGTCGGCGCGGCGGTCCTGATTCCAGAGTCTTACGTCCCGGACCTGAACCTGCGTCTCAGCCTGTATCGCCGACTGTCGGATGCCGAGCGGGGCGAGGACCGTGAGGCCCTGGCTGCCGAACTGATCGACCGCTTCGGGCCCTTGCCCGATGAGGCGCAGCAGCTGCTCCGCATCGTCGGCATCAAGGCGGCGTGTCGCGTGGCACGGATCGAGCGTATCGACATGGGGCCCAAGGGCGCGGTCCTGACCCTGCGCGACAACATCTTCCCGAACCCCATGGGTCTGGTCAGTCTGATCCAGAAGAATGCCGGCATCTGGAAGCTGCGTCCCGATCAGAAGATCGTCGTCATGGGTGAGTGGGACAGTCCCGGGTCGCGCCTGAAGGCTGCCGAGCGGATCACCGACTCCCTGGCTGCGGTCGCCGTCGAAACGCCCTGATCCCCGTCAGCCCGCTGCCCGGGTCTCGGACGCCAGAGCGCCCGAGGCCCGCTCGAGGGTCATCGCGGGCAGCTCACCGGGGCGCTGTTCGGCCACGCCCAGCTCGAACTCGACGACGAAGGGCGACCGGCCCGGTCCGGCCTCGAAGGCGGTACAGCCGATCACGGCGACGATGCGTTCCGCTGCGATCCGGGCCTGGGCCTCGCCCGTTCCCGGCAGGGCCAGCGCAAACACCTCGCTGGACAGGCGCGCCGCCGTGTCCTCGGTCCGGATCAGGCGCGACACCATGGTGCCGATCTGGGGCAGGGCGCGGGCCAGCCAGCCATCCTGTCGGGCCTGCTCGACCGGATCGGACATCGTGACCTTCAGCACGCAGATGGAAAGGGGCCGCCGTCGCTGACGTGATGCCTCGCTGACCCGGACCAGATGCTGGGCAAACAGGGCGCGCGTAAACAGGCCCGTATCCGGGTCGGTCAGGCCGGAGCCCCGCACCGATTCCAGGGCGCGGCGCACGCCGGTCTGGCGACGATGAAAACGCGCCATGGCCAGCAGGCGCCGGGCGGTTTCCCGTTCGTCGGTGTCTGCCGCAGCCACATCGGCGAAGCCCCGGCCAAACAGGTCGGCCGAGTCGATCAGGGCGCCATCGCTCAGGTAAAGCATCACTGGAATGTGATAAAGCCTTGTATTCCTTTTCATACCTGCCGCAATGGACAGGGCAGGGGTGTGATCCTCTGCACCCCACAGCACGGCGGCGTCGAACGGCGTCTCATGCAGGTAGTCAAAGGCGGTATAGGGCGTCGGAGCCGCCACAACCTCCGCGCCATCCTCTGACAGGGTGTTGGAAAGCGCCAGAAAACGTCGATCCGGCTTGCCCGCCGCCAGCACCCTGACCGGTTCGGAACCCGGCCCCGGCACCTCGATCTCCTGGCCGTTCTGGCGAAACGTCTCGATCCGCAGGTTCAACTCTTCCTCGGCCAGCGCCGCGCGGACCAGCTGCTCGAGGCGGATCCGCAGCTGGACGGGATGGGCGGGCGTGCGCATGCCCAGGTCGACCGCATCCAGTTCCTCGGCCGTCGCCGCGCGACGCATCAGGGCGATAACCGGCAGATAGCGCGGCGCGGCGAGGGTTTTCAGGCGGAGGGCCAGCGCGGGGATGTCGCTCCTGTCCGGTCCGACGACCAGGATCGCGGCCTCGATCGGAAAGTCCGACAGAACGACCTCGGCGGCCTCGGGCGAGTCAGCGGTGATGCTCGCCCAGTTCTCGGCATCGAGGAGGTCGCACAGGGAGTCACCTTCGGCGCCGTCATCGGCCACGACCAGAATACGCGGATCGAAATCCAAGACGGTTCGCCCTTTTCCAGCCGGGAATCAGCTCCCGGTGCCCAGCCCGATGGTGGGACGGACCATAGCCAGCCGTCCGGCGCCCCTGCAACCGGTTCCCTGTCGTCGTAAACAGGGAGGGTTTGCAAAGTCACAAAAAAGTCTAGTTTCGCGCCGGGTTGTGGCGAGGATGATTTTGACCTTTGACTCTCTGCGAAGCCGGATCGGCTTCTGGCTCAGGCTGTCGGGGCGATCCTTTGCCCGCAGCTGGGGCCGTGATGTGATGCTCTATACGGGGGGCGTATCCTTCTTCGCCCTCCTCGCGGTGTTTCCGGCCATCGCCATCCTGATCGGTCTCTATAAGGTCGGTCTGTCGATCAGCGAGGTCAGCGCCCAGGCCACGGCGCTCGCGGATGTCATGCCGGCCGCGGCCCGCAGCATCTTCCTTCAGGAGATCACGCGCCTGACCAATGCCTCTGCCCGAACGGTCTCGGCCCAGAGCGCCTTCGCCCTGGTTATCGGTGCCTATGCCGCCCACCGGGGCTTCAAGGCACTGCTGGCGGGCCTGAACCTGATCCATGATGAGGCGGAACCCCACGGTTTCCTGCGGTTCAACCTGCTGGCCTTTTTCGTCGCCCTGTTTGCCTTCGCGCTCTTTACCGTCGTTTCGGGTTCGGTCGTGACGGCGCGGCTGCTGTCGCATGCCGATGCTGCCGGATCGGGCGCCAGCCCAGGCGGCTTCATGCCTCTGGATGTGATCCTGCCGGCGGTTGGCCTGTCGTTCGGCCTCACCCTGCTTTACCGCTACGCCATGTCGCACAAGACCCGGGTCGCCTGGCGCCCCGCGCTGACGGGCGGCGTGATCGCCACCCTTCTGTCCATGGTCTCGTCCTGGCTGTGCGCGGTCTATGTCGAGCAGATCGCGGTGCTGGGCGCCACCTACGGCTCGGTCGGCGCCGTCGTCGTCCTGCTGATCTGGCTGTCCTGGAACGTCAACGCCATCTTCTACGGCGGCGCCTTTGCCACCGAGATGGAGAATGAAAAGCGCGCCCGCGACGAGGCCCTGATCGCCGAAGCCGAGGAGGCCCTCACGCAGAGGCCCAAGGTCGTCAGTCTGACGGCGCACCGCCGCTCTCAACCGTAACGACCAGCCCGCCGTCCACCGTCTCGATGCTGATCAGGCGATCGGGGCCGTCTCCCAGCATGTGCGGAATGTCGATCCGCGCCATGGGGTCGGTGGCCAGAAGGCGGATGCGCTCACCCGGGCGGGCGGATTGCAGCGCCTTCGCCAGTCTCAGACTGGGCACGGGACACCGGTGCCCGCGGGCGTCGATCGTGCGCTCGCGCCTCGTCACGACACGGCATCCAGGAAAAGGGTCAGCGCCTCCCGGGTGGCCATCAGGCGGATCGTCTCCCGGTCGGCCCCGGTGAATCGTCGCTCCCGATGCCTGACACCCCCGGCTGTGGCGATACCGAAATGGACCAGTCCGACCGGCTTGTCGGCGGACCCGCCCCCGGGACCCGCAATGCCGGTAATCGATACGGCGATGTCGACGCCCGCCCGGCTCCGCGCCCCTGCCGCCATCGATTCGGCAACAGGGCGCGACACGGCGCCGTGGGTCTCGATCAGGGGCGCCGGCACATCCAGCATCCGGGTCTTGGCGGCGTTCGAATAGGTCACGGCGCCCTGTTCCAGGACGGCAGATGACCCCGGCACCGCCGTCAGGGCCGCCGCCACCAGCCCGCCGGTGCAGCTTTCCGCCGTGGCCAGCGTCAGGCCCCGGGCCGTGGCGCGCTCGACGACGGACCGGGCGAGGGATAGGATTTCGGGTGTGAACACAGCTATCGGCCCAGACGAGTCAGCCCTAGGATGGACCACAGGGTGCCGTGCAGGTGCCCGCCTGTCGATGACCGATGAGCCGGAGCCCGCATGAGCCAGATCAGCCTGAGCAACGGGACAGGACGAATCGGCGATCGTCTGCCCCCCCTGATCTTCGGTCTGGCGATCTTCACCTCGGCCATGCTGGTCTTTTCGGTCCAGCCCATGATCACCAAACTGGTGCTTCCGGTTCTGGGGGGATCCCCCTCGGTCTGGAATACGGCCATGGTCTTCTTCCAGACCGGGCTTCTGGCCGGCTACGCCTATGCCCATCTGTTGCAGAGGGTAACCTCCCTGCGCCTGCAGGTCGGGATCCACCTGCTGCTGCTCCTGCTTGCGGCGATATTCCTGCCCCTCCGCGTCAGCGGCCTGCTGGGCGATCCGGACCCGTCGGCGCCGATCGTCTGGCTGCTGGCGACGCTGGCGATCTCGGTCGGTCTTCCGTTTGCGGTCCTGTCGGCGACGGCCCCCCTGCTGCAGGCCTGGTATGCGCGGGTGCGCGTCGATCATGCCGACGGGCAGAACCCCTATGTCCTCTATGCCGCCTCCAACCTTGGCAGCTTCCTCGCCCTGCTGGCCTATCCGGTCCTGATCGAGCCGCTGAGCGCCCTGACGGCCCAGCGCTGGACCTGGAGCGCCGGCTACGCCGTCTTCGTCATGATGATCGTGGCCCTCGGCGTACTTGTCTGGCGCGCAAGGTCCATCCGCCGCGACGCGCTTCCGCCGCTCGCGCCGACGGCGGCTATCTCCTGGCGGGAGCGGGGCGTCTGGGTGCTGCTGGCCGCGGCGCCCTCCAGCCTCATGCTGGGCGTGACCGCCCACCTGACGACGGATGTGGCTTCGGCCCCGTTCCTGTGGGTCCTGCCGCTGGCCCTCTATCTTCTGACCTTCGTCATCGCCTTCCAGAGTCGCCCGTGGATCCCGCTGCCGATCACCCTGGTCGTCCAGTCGGCCCTCTTGGCCGTGACGGTCAGCATGGTCGCTTTCCGGACCTCAAGCTGGATGCTGATTCTGGTGGTCCATCTGGCGGCCTTCTTCTTCACCGCCCTTCTGTGTCACCAGCTGCTGGCCGGACGACGGCCCCCGCCCGACAGGCTGACGGAGTTCTTCCTGCTGCTGTCCGTCGGCGGCATGCTAGGCGGTGTCTTCAATGCGCTGATCGCGCCGGTCATTTTCAACGTGGTCTGGGAGTATCCCCTGGTGCTCGTGGCGGTCGGTCTGGCCCGACCGTGGGGTGGGGCGCTGACCCTTCGCCATGCCTACCTGTTCCTGGGGGGGCTGTTCCTCGCAGCACTGCCTCACCTCGTCAGCGAGGTCGTCCAGCGCACGCCGGCGCTCTGGCCGTATTTTCAGGACTTCACGACGCTTCAGCTGGCCACGATCATCCTCGGCGCTGCGGCCATCTGCGCCTTTCTGGTCCGTGACCGCGCGCTGGTTTTCACCGGCGTCCTGCTGATGATGATGCTGTCGGCCCAGCACCTCGCCCGGGGCTATGACTGGAGCCTGACCGAGCGCAGCTTCTTCGGCGTGATGCGTGTGGCCGAGATCGACGACCCCGGCATGGGGGGGGCGGTCCATGTGCTGATGCACGGCACGACCCTTCATGGTGCACAGGCCCGCCACCCGGATTATGCCTGTCAGCCGACCATGTACTATGCGACGGAGACGCCGATCGGCCGTGCGACCCAGGTCGTCCAGGCGCGGGCGCCGGGCGTCCGGATCGGCGTTGTGGGCCTCGGGGCCGGGGCCATGGCGGCCTACAAGCGGCCGGGCGACACCCTGACCTTTTTCGAGATCGACCCCATGGTCGACCGGATGGCGCGCGATCCGCGCTGGTTCACCTTCATCTCGGACTGCGCGGCCGGGCCCGTCCACACCGTCCTCGGGGATGCCCGCCTGACCCTGACGCGCCAGCCGGATGCCGCTTTCGACATCCTGATCATCGACGCCTTTTCCTCCGATGTCGTCCCGACCCACCTTCTGACGGTCGAGGCCATGGCCGACTATCTGCGGCTGGTCGGACCTGCCGGGGTCGTGGTCCTGCACCTGTCCAACCGCAACCTCGACATCACGCTTCCGTCTGTGGCGGCCGCCCGGCGGCTGGGCGCTGCCGAACGGCACCGCATCTATGTCGAACAGCCGGACCGGCCCGAGATGGCGGAAGCCTCCACCGAAGCCCTGATCCTGTCACCGACGGAGGAGGGCCTCGCCGATTTTCTGTCCGATCCCGACTGGCGCGTGATCGCCGACACCAGGGTGCGGCCGTGGACCGACGACTACGTCAATCTGTGGGGCGCCCTGGTCCGCGCCAACTTCTAGCGAGACGCGGGCAGGGTGATCGTCGCCACGGCCTGGGCGGCAGCGGATCGCCGATATACGACACCCTGCTGCACGACCTGCTCTAGGTGCAGACTTCCCGGGCCCGGTCGATCCGGGTCGATGCGTCGGGGATTAGGAAGACGGCTTCGGCCTGCGTCCTGTAGCCGGTGACCCGGACGGCGACTTGATCGGCATTGCGTGCCTGAGCCATGAACTGCTCGGCACCGCGTCCCTGCAGCATGGCGACCTCGCCGCCGACGGCGCGGAACTGAGTGGTCCTGACGGGCCCGTCGCCCGCCCGCCATTCGACTCGAGCCTCGTCGCGGCCGAGATAGGCCGGCCAGGTGATGGTGACGGTGAGGCGCCGGTCCACGCAGCCAAACGCAAGCATGGGCATTTCATCGCGGCCCGCATTGTTGGCGACAGGAGCAACCGACTCCACCGCCGCGAGATAGGTCTTGCGACCGTCAAGCGGCGACACCTCGTCGATGATGACCCACGGGTCGGGGGCGGTTTGCATCACCGCCGCGAACATGAGAGCGTGAAACATCGGTGGAGCATAGCTCGACCGATTGCTTGAGGCCAACTTCTAGCGTGAAGCGGGCAGAGTGAGGGTGGCCACAGCCTGGGCGGCCAGACCTTCACCGCGTCCCGTAAAGCCCAGCTGTTCCGTCGTGGTCGCCTTGACGCTGACGGCGTCCACCGGGATTGCGCACAATCCGGCCAGCCGCTCGCGCATCGCCTGACGGTGCGGTTTGATCTTCGGTTCCTCGCAGATCAGGGTCACATCGACATTGACCAGTTGCCCCCCGCGCGCCGCCAGTCGCTGGACGGCGTGCACGAGGAACCGGTCGCTTGAGGCCCCCTTCCACTGTGGCTCCGAGGGCGGGAAGTGGTCGCCGATGTCGCCGTCTCCCATCGCGCCCAGAATCGCGTCGGTCAGGGCATGCAGCCCCGCATCCGCATCCGAATGGCCGATCAGGGTGCGATCGTGCGGGATCTCGACCCCGCACAGCCACACCGACGCCCCCGGGCCCCAGCGGTGCACATCGAACCCCTGTCCGACGCGCGTCACAGACGGCGGGGTCAGTCCGGCAGCCAGCGCCTCGGCCATGGTGAAATCCTCGGGATAGGTCAGTTTGAACAGGCGGGGATCGCCGGCGACCAGGACCACCCGGCCGCCCGCCGCGCGCACGGCCTCGGCCTCATCGGTCGGCGGTGTCTCGCCTGACCACCCGGTCAGGGCCGCGCGCACCGTGGCCAGCCGGAAAGCCTGGGGCGTCTGGGCCCGGAACAGGCCGTCGCGGTCGACACTTTCGCCCAGCCCGGCCTCATCGCCACGCCGCAAACTGTCAACAGCGGGCAGGGCCGGGACCGCCCCGCTGGACGTCTCCAGCGCGGACAGCAGGCGGTCGATCACGGCGCGGTCCAGAAAGGGGCGCGCCGCATCGTGGATCAGAACCGGCGTGTCGGGCCCCGCGCTGTCGCCTGCCTCAATGGCCTCCAGCCCCCGCATGACCGACTCCGCCCGGGTCGGGCCGCCCTCCACCGCCCGCCAGCCGGTCAGACCCGCGAGGGCGTCCGCCACATTTGTCAGCCGATGGGCACCCACCACGACCACGACGTCTGCGGCCCCGGCCTCCAGCAGGGCCTCGACCGACCATCGCAGCACGGGCACACCCGCCAGCGCGACCCAGGGCTTTTCCACACCGGCGCGAGAGCCCGAGCCCGCCGCCACAACAACCGCCTGAAATCTCATGAAGCTCTTCTAGGCAGTGCACGCGCCCTTGACGAGAGGGGGCCGGGGCGAAGATAGGGGCCGATGGCCTCCTCCCTGACCATCGGCGATGTGACCGTGCCCGGCCGGGTGCTGATGGCCCCCATGACGGGCATCACCGACCTGCCGTTCCGGCGTGTGGCCTCGCGGCTGGGTGCGCCCTATGTCGCGACCGAAATGGTCGCCTCGGCCGAGCTGGCTCGGGGCCGCCCGGATGTCGTCCGTCGCGCGGCGGTGGGGGAGGGGCTGCCCCTGACGGTCATTCAGCTGGTCGGTCGCGACCCCGAGGCCATGGCCGAAGGCGCGCGGATGGCCGAGCGCGCGGGCGCCGATCTGATCGATCTCAACTTCGGCTGCCCGGCCAAGGAGGTCACGGGTGCGGCCTCTGGCTCGGCCCTGATGCGGGTCCCCGATCTGGCCTGCCGTATCATGGAGGCCGTGGTCGGGGCCGTCAGTCGACCGGTTACGGTCAAGATGCGTCTGGGCTGGGACGAGAACGACCGCAATGCCGCCGACCTGGCGCGACACGCCGAGCGGATCGGGGTGCAGGCCGTCACCGTCCATGGCCGTACCCGCAAGCAGTTCTACACGGGCAAGGCCGACTGGCAGGCAGTGGGCGAGGTCAAGGACGCGGTCTCCATCCCCGTCGTGGTCAATGGCGATGTGCTGACGCTTCAGGACGCCCGCGATGCGCTGGAACAGTCGGGCGCCGACGCCCTGATGCTGGGGCGGGGTGTTTATGGCCGGCCCTGGCTGGCGGCCCGGCTTGAGGCGGGGCTGAACGGCGACACGGGACCAGACGCGCCCGACCGCGCCGATCGTCTGGCCCTGGTGATCGAGCACATGCAGGCCTCGCTGGATTTCTACGGCGATCCGCTGGGGCTGAAGATGTTCCGCAAACATCTCGGCTGGTACATCGAACAGGCCCCCTGGCCCGGGGATCCTGCCGACCGTCGCGCCGCCAAGGCCCGTCTTTGCCGCGTGGATGATCCCGAGGCGGTCGCCCGGGCCCTGTCCGACCTCTGGGCGGGGGCGGTGACGTAAATCCGCAACTAACCTGTTGATCATTGGCCACAGGTGTCGGATGGTGCGGGACGCATGACCGGTCCTGTGACAGCAGACGAAATGCCCGCACGCCGGCCGCTGGACGCGGCCATCGGCGCCCTGCGCGCGGGGATTTCCACGCCGGCCGGACGACCGATCTTCGGCATCGCCTATGCTGTTGCCTTCCTCATCACCCTGACGGCGATCTGGCTGGTCGCTGTCGCACCCGAGGCCGGCGGCGAGGGTGGAGCCCGGGCGGCCGCCAGCCGTGCCGTCCTCTACATCCTTCTGGGCAACCTGGTCCTGATCCTGACGCTGGCCTCCGGTGTCGGCATCCAGGTTCTGGACCTTGTCCGCAATCGCAAGCAGGCAGGCGCGCGTCTGCACCTGCGTTTCGTGACCCTGTTCTCGCTGGTGGCCGTGGTCCCGGCCATCCTGATCGCCCTTGTGTTCGGCGTGCTGGTCAATCGCGGCGTGGATCAGTGGTTCAGCGTCAACGTCAGCGCGGCGGTCGAGAACGGCGCCGATATCGGCCGGGCCTACGTCCGCGACGTCAGTCTCGAACTCGAGTCCGATCTGGCCACCATGGCCAATGAGCTGACGGCCCCGGAGGCGCGGGAAGATTTCCGCAACAGCCGCATCCGGTTCTCCGGCCTTCTGGCCCAGACCGCCGGCATCTTCGGATATCCGGCGCTATACATCCTCGATGGTCAGGGGCGGGTGCTGGCCAGCGGCGAGCTGCCGGGCGCCCCGCTTTACGTCGGTCCTCCCCGCAGCGATCTGGAGATGGCGGCCGAGGGGGAAATCGCCCCCACCGGCGTGACCGAGAACCCGGACACCATCCGCACCCTCTATCCCCTGACCGGCTATGGCGATGCCTATCTCTATGCCGTACGCCCGCTGCAGCCCGGCCTGATCGCGCAGATGCGCAACAGCGAGCAGTCCATCCAGGCCTATCGCGAGGCTCAGGAAAGCCGCGCCAGCATCCAGACGGCCTTCGCCCTCAGCTACCTCGAGACGGCCCTGCTGGTTCTCGTCGGCGCTGTCTGGCTGGGCATGTCGGCGGCCAGCGCCATTTCGGTGCCGATCGGCCGTCTGGCCCAGGCGGCGGATCAGGTCGCGGGCGGGGATCTCTCGGCCCGTGTCCAGGTCGACAAGGAGCCGCACGAAATCGCCGCGTTGTCCAATGCGTTCAACCGCATGACAAGTGATCTTCAGACGCAGCAGGAAGCCTTGAGGGCCGCCAGCGAGGATGCCCAGGGCCGAAGTCGCTTCATTGAGACTGTGTTGTCCGGGGTCAGTGCCGGGGTCATCGGCCTCGACCGCAAGGGCCGGGTCTCGGCGATCAATGCCAGTGCGGTCGAGCTGCTGGGCCTGCCTGACACCGATCTCACCGGTCGTGAACTGGCAGCCTTCTCCCCCGAACTCAGTCAACTGCTCACGCGGGCCGAGGCCCATATCGAGGAAGACATCGACGTCACGCGCGATGGCGAGACCCGGCGCCTGCGCGTGCGGATCGAGGGGGGGCTGGGCGGCGAAATGGTGCTCACCTTCGATGACATCACCCGCCTTGTCACCGCCCAGCGCAATGCGGCCTGGCGCGATGTCGCCCGCCGCATCGCCCATGAGATCAAAAATCCCCTGACGCCGATCCAGCTGTCGGCCGAGCGTCTACGTCGTAAATACCGCCCCCGCATATCGGACGACGTCGAGACCTTCGACCGCTGCACCGAGACCATCATCCGGCAGGTCGGCGACATCGGGCGGATGGTGGACGAATTCTCGTCCTTTGCCCGTATGCCGGCGCCCCGCTTCGCACCCGAGAACCCGGCCGAACTGCTCCGCCAGGCCGTCTTCGCGCAGCGCGTCGCTGTCCCTGATGTGGAGATCGACCTGCAGAAGGGCCTGCCGCGCCATACACTGCAATGCGACGGACGCATGGTCGGCCAGGCCCTCACCAATATTCTGAAGAATGCCGGGGAGTCCGTTGTTGCGCGCCGGGCCCTGACCGAAGAGCCCGCGAGCGGCCCCGCCATCCTGGCTCGCATGGACGTCGACGACGGCACCGTCACCTTCATCGTCGAGGATGACGGCATCGGTCTGCCCGAAAAGGACCGGGACCGGTTGACCGAGCCCTATGTCACCACGCGGGAAAAGGGCACGGGCCTTGGCCTCGCTATCGTGAGGCGCATCTGTGAAGACCACGGCGGCGAGCTGAAGCTGGCCGATGCCGAGACCCTCAAGGGGGCCCGGGTCTGCCTCGTATTCCCGCTGAAGGCGCCCTCGCTGACCGGATCGGCGCCGACTACACCCTCCACCTCCACCGCTGCGGCGGCTGAATAGAGAGAAGCCATGAAAAGCAACGGAGCCGACATTCTGGTCGTCGACGACGAGGCCGACATCCGCGATCTGGTCGCCGGCCTGCTGGAAGACGAGGGGCATGCGATCCGTACCGCCTCCAATTCCGACGAGGCACTTGCCGCCATCCGGGCGCGCAAGCCCTCCCTGGCCCTCCTCGACATCTGGATGCAGGGCGGGGGCATGGACGGGCTGGAGCTGCTCGACATCATCCGCACCATCGATCCGGACCTGCCCGTCGTCATGATTTCGGGTCACGGCAATATCGAAACCGCCGTCAGTGCCCTGCAGCGCGGCGCCTATGACTTCATCGAAAAGCCGTTCAAGTCCGACCGGCTGGTGGTGGTCAT
>CAYNDG010000013.1:453-2983 GCA_964395805.1 uncultured Brevundimonas sp. | reverse complement strand
GACCGGCATCATCGGCAAGTCGGCCGCCGCGGTCGCCCTGCGCAACACCATCTCCAAGGTCGCGCCGGCCAACAGCCGCGTGCTGATCTCCGGCCCGCCCGGCTCGGGCAAGGAGCTGGTGGCCCGCCAGATCCACGAGGCCAGCCCGCGCGGGCGGTCCGAGTTTGTGGCCATTGCCGCCGCCGGCATGACGCCCGAGCGCCTCGACATCGAACTGTTCGGCGAGGAGGGCGTGGACGGTCGCCCCAGCAAGATCGGCGTGTTCGAACGCGCCCATAACGGCACCCTCTATCTTGACGAGGTCGCCGACATGCCGCGCGAGAGCCAGAGCCGCATCCTGCGGGTGCTGGTCGAGCAGCGCTTCCGCCGCGTCGGCGGTGAGCAGGACGTTCAGGTCGATGTGCGGGTCATCACCTCGACCTCGCGTGACCTCAAGCAGGAAATCGACGAGGGCCGCTTCCGCGAGGACCTCTTCCACCGGCTCGCCGTCGTGCCGATCCGCGTCCCGCCGCTGTCGGAACGGCGCGAGGATATCGCCGAAATGATCGAGCACTTCACGGAAACGATCTGCGTATCCCAGGGCCTGCCCCGGCGTCGTATCGGCGACGACGCGGTCGCCGTCATGCAGGTCAATCCCTGGCCCGGCAATGTCCGCCAGCTGCGCAACAATATCGAGCGCCTGCTGATCCTCGCCACCGGCGACCCGTCCGAGCCGATCACCGCCGACATGCTTCCCCAGGACGGCCCCTCGGACAATACCACCCTGTCGATGGGCAATGAGCGCATCATCGCCCTGCCGCTGCGCGAGGCGCGCGAGGTGTTCGAGCGCGAATATCTGGCGGCCCAGATCATGCGCTTCGGCGGCAATATCTCGCGCACGGCGGGCTTCATCGGCATGGAGCGCTCGGCCCTGCACCGCAAGCTGAAGTCGCTGGGCGTGTCCCCCGCCCGCGGGGGCGAGGATGAACCGGAAGGCGACGACGCCTGATGTCCCGTATCGCCTACGTCAACGGCCAGTATCAGCCCCACACCGGGGCGGTCGTCCACATCGAGGATCGCGGCTTCCAGTTCGCCGACGGCGTCTATGAGGTCTGGTCCGTGTTCGACGGCCGGCTGGCCGATTTCGACGGTCATATGACCCGGCTGCAGCGCAGCCTGTCCGAACTGCGCATCCGCATGCCGATGAGCCCCCAGGCCCTGACCATCGTCCTCAAGGAAACCATCCGCCGCAACCGCGTCGACAACGGCATCGTCTATCTGCAGATCACGCGCGGCACAGCCCGCAGGGATCATCCGTTTCCGTCCGCAGACACCCCGCCCAGCGTCATCGTCACCTCGCGCCGCGTCGATCAGGCGAAGGCCGAGGCCACGGCGAAAAAGGGCGTGGCCGTCGTCACCCGCCCCGACCTGCGCTGGGGCCGCTGTGATATCAAGACCGTCGGCCTCCTGCCCAATGTTCTCGCCAAACAGGCGGCGCGAGAGGTCGGCGCCTATGAGTGCTGGCTGGTCGACGAACTGGGTCTGGTCACCGAGGGCACCTCGACCAACGCCTGGATCGTCGATGCCGAGGGCGTCCTGCGCACCCGCGACACCCAGGCCAACATCCTGCGCGGCTGCACCCGCTCGACCCTGATGCAGATCATCAAGGAGGAGGGGATTCCCTTCGAGGAGCGCGCCTTCACCGTCGAGGAGGCCAGGGCGGCCAGGGAGGCCTTCGCCACCGCCGCCGGGGCCTTCGTCCTGCCCGCAATCTCCATCGACGGCACAAAGATCGGCACCGGCAAGCCCGGCCCCGTCACCCGCCGCCTGCGCGAAGCCTATCTCGAGGCCGCCCGCGACAACGCCGTCTGACAGGGCAGTTGCGGTTGCCGTTGGCCGTCGGCGTGACTAAGGTCGCCCCGTCGCGGCACATCGCGGCTCCGGCGGCTCCCCCTGCCGGACAACAAGCAAGAACAGGATCAACCTGCCATGTCGCAAGACAAGCGTCAGAACCTTCAGGACACCTTCCTCAACACGGTCCGCAAGACCAAGACCCCGCTGACCATCTTCCTCGTCAACGGCGTCAAGCTGCAGGGCATCGTCACCTGGTTCGACAATTTCTGCGTGCTGCTGCGTCGCGATGGCCAGTCGCAATTGGTGTACAAGCACGCCATCTCCACCATCATGCCCTCGGCTCCGGTCGACCTGCGCGAGCCGGAAGACCAGGACTGATCCGTCCGGTCCGGAGTGCTGAGGGAGCCTGTGGTCCCGTCCGTGCGTTCGCGGCCGGGACGCTTTCGTCCATTCAAGGCCCGGAACCTGCGTGTCCTCACCGCTGATCGACCATACTGCTCCGCCCGTTCGGGCGCTCGTGCTTCACCCTGACCGCTCGGGCGGAAGGGTAGAGGGCCGCCGTCCGCAGGACCGGCTGGAGGAAGCCGTGGGTCTCGCCCGCGCGCTGGATCTCGACGTCCGGGGCGAGGAGGTCATCGCCCTCCGCCGCACCACCCCCGCCACCCTGTTCGGTTCGGGCAGGGTCGAGGAACTGGGC
>CAYNDG010000013.1:0-377 GCA_964395805.1 uncultured Brevundimonas sp. | reverse complement strand
TGGGAGGTCAAGGTCATCGACCGCACCGGCCTGATCCTCGAGATCTTCGGCCGGCGGGCTCGCACCCGCGAGGGTCGGCTGCAGGTCGAACTGGCCCGGCTGGAGTACGAGCGCTCGCGCCTCGTCCGCACCTGGACCCACCTGGAACGCCAGCGCGGTGGCACGGGCTCGACCGGCGGTCCCGGCGAAACCCAGATCGAGTTGGATCGCCGCCTGATCGCCGACCGCATCGTCAAGCTTCGGGCCGACCTTCAGGACGTGCGCCGCACGCGCGGCCTGCACCGCACCCAGCGCAAGAAGGTGCCGTTCCCGACCGTGGCCTTGGTCGGCTACACCAATGCGGGCAAGTCGACCCTGTTCAATCACCTGACCGGGGC
>CAYNDG010000012.1:0-14978 GCA_964395805.1 uncultured Brevundimonas sp. | reverse complement strand
CTCATGGCAGGGACCGACCTCAGTCGTCGAGCGCCCGGGCCTGCTCCAGATGGGCTTCCAGCCGGGGCACGACGCTTCCCGCGTGCGCCGCGAGGGCGGGGGCGTCCTCATTGTCGGCAAAGCCGCGGTGAAGGGTCAGGGCTTCCTGATGTGCGGCGACCTGCTGGTCGATGAACACCCCGTCGAAATTGGCATCAGTCGCCGCGCGCAGGTTGTCGAGAAGGCCCTGGCGCCGTTCGTCAAGACCCGTCGGGATGTCGACATCGGTCTGATCCCTGCGGACCGCGGCACGCAGCGCCTCGCTCGCGGCGGTATGATCATCGATGATCTTCTGGGCCAGCGCCCGGACCTGCGGGTTCGAGGTCCGCTGAAGGGCGATTTCCGCGGCCCGGATTTCGTACATGTCGCCCATGGCCGCATTGGTGACATAGCCTTCGACCGTGTTCGCGCCGAGCGTCATGGCCGACATCTGGCCGACCGGCACGGACGCAGCATCCTGTGCGGCGTTCACGACATCCTGATTGTCAGAACGGTCGCAGGCGGCGACCAGGGCCCCGAGGGCCAGTATGGAAATGATGGATTTCTGCATGATGAAACTCCCTTCCTGTCCCGAAGGAAATCCCCCGCCGGGGATGAAGTTCCGCCGCGTGACATGAACGATCCGCCCGCAGCGGCTTCTGATCGAGGCCGGTCAGGATCTGTTCCAGGCGGGTTCAGTGGCCATGCCGCTGGAGTCGCTTGCGACCAGAGGCGCGTCCGACCTGTCTGATCTGCCGACACCGGGGTGACCCGCTGGATTTCAGCTTGGGGTGGCGGCCCGCCTGTCGTATTCGTGCCGCCGTTTCGGACGGTCCCGACAGACTCTCCGGCATGGCTGTCGGCCGCAAGGTGAACTGGGAACCGGGAACGGAATGACTGCACTTGCGGGCGTGTGGCGACTGGACGGTCAGGAGGCGGGCGGATGGTGCCGCATGATGAACAGCGCCCAGGCCGTCTATGGCCCCGATGGCGAAGGGCTCTGGGATGGAGGCGACGTCGCTCTTGGCCTGCGCCGGTTTGACTGCCTCGACGAAGACCGCTTCGACGCTCCCCCCCTGACCAGTCGCTGTGGCCGGTATCATCTGGTCGCGGACGTCCGGCTCGACGACCGGGAGGGCCTTGCGGAAGCCCTTGGCCTCGATGCCGCCGAGGCGGCCAACAGTTCCGACTCGCGCCTCCTTCTGGCTTCCTGGGAGCGCTGGCAGACGGATCTGTTCGACCATGTCTATGGCGACTACGCCTTTGCGGTCCGGGATGGGCACGACCGTCAGTTGATCCTGGCGCGTGACGCCCTGGGGGCCAAGCCACTTCACTACTATCGCCGGGACGGCGTGTTCGCTTTCGCCTCGATGGCCAAGGGCCTGCATGCCCTGCCGGAGGTGCCGGTCGCGCCAAATCCCTCACGTGTGGCCGAGATCCTCGCCCTCATGCCGGAGACGGGCCCCGAGACCTGCTTTCAGAACATCTGCAGGGTCGAACCGGGCCATTACGTGAGGGTCACCGTAACGGGCCAGACCGCGCACCGGCATTGGAAACCTGATCGGTCGATGCCGGTCCCGTCGACCTTCGAGGATCAGGTGGAAGGGCTGCGCCAGCGTCTCGACAGGGCCGTGCAATCCCGGTTGAGGGGGGCGGGTCGACGGATCGGCAGCCATCTGAGTGCCGGCCTCGACAGCTCGGCGGTTGCATCCACAGCCGCGAGGTTGATGGCAGGGCGGGGCGGGCGGGTCATAGCCTTCACATCCTCGCCCCGCGCGGATTTTGCCTTGCCGGGCAACCCCGGTCAGGTCGAGGACGAAACCGGACTGGCGGCGGCGACGGCGGCCCTCTATCCGAACATGGATCATGTCGTGTTGCGCAACGACGGCCGCGACCTGACGGCAGGCCTGGATCGCAGCTTTCACCTGTTCGAGCGTCCGGTGCTCAACATCTGCAATGCGCGCTGGATGGATCATATCCACGACGAAGCGCGACGCCTTGGCCTCAATGTGCTGCTGGTCGGGACAATGGGCAATTTCAGCCTCAGCCATGATGGCATGACCCTGCCGGCCGAACTGTTGCGAAAGGGCGACCCGGTCGAATTCCTGCGGCAGGGCGCCGCCCTGTCGCGCGCGAAACGGATGAACTGGAAGGGCTATCTGTCGCAGGCCCTCGGCCCCTGGCTGCCGGGGTTCCTGTGGCGGGGAATCAACCGGACCCGTGGACGCATCGTCAGTCTGGGTGACTATTCGGCGGTGACGGAGGGTGCGGTCGCGGCCCACGATCTCCACCGCCGCGCCCGTGGGCGGGGACATGACCTCGAATTCCGTCCCGACAAGGATGCCTTCGCCCAGCGCCTGCGGCTCCTTGGTCGGGTCGATCAGGGCAACTATACCAAGGGGGTCGTCGGCGGCTGGGGTCTGGATGTCCGGGATCCGACAGCAGACCGACGACTGGTCGAGTACTGCCTTGCCCTCCCGACAGGGACGTTCCTGCACGATGGCCTGCCCCGTCGTCTGGCCCGGCTGGGGCTGACGGACCGGCTGCCCGCCGCAGTTCTCACCGAACGCCGCAAGGGCTATCAGGCCGCAGACTGGTTCGAGAATGTGACGACGTCGCGCGACTCCCTGCTTCAGGAAGTGCGCCGGCTGCGAAATGTGGACGGGGCGCCGGAGGTTCTGGATCTCGACCGTATGGAGGCCCTCCTGGAGTCCATGCCACAGGAGGGCTGGACCGATCCCGGGATCATGCGTCGCTATCGACTGCTGGTTCTGCGAGGGGTCTCGGCGGGCCATTTCATGCGTAAGGCCTCCCGCACCAACGCCTGATCGCCACCGGTGCCACGCGCATGAAGGGTCCGTCCCGGTACCCGAAGGCGTCCTTCAGGCGGGGCCAGAGGGACGACCCAGACCACGACACTGAACCTCGGGAAAATGGCGGAGCGCGTAAACACCGCTGACGACACGCTTTATGGGCCCTATAACCCGGTGATGACCATGAGCGAAACGAACGCAGATATCCTGTCCCGATATGCGGCCGTGCAGGGCCGCCCTGAAGAGATGGCGATGCTCTGCAGCCTGCTTCGCGAGCGTGGCCTGTTCCCGGATGCGCTGGCGCTTGGCGAGGCGGCGGTGGCGGCGGCGCCTGACAGTCTGGCAGTGGACATGTGCGTCCGGAGCGCCCTGGCCCAGGGCGTGCAGTCGTTTCACCGGGCGATGTTGCTTGATGGCAAGCGCAATCGGGCCTACGCCCGGGCCATTGAGGCGGCCGTCAAACCGGGCATGACAGTGCTCGAGATCGGCTGCGGAGCCGGCCTGCTGGCCATGATTGCCGCACGTGCGGGTGCCCGGGTCGTGACCTGCGAGGCCAAACCGATGATCGCCGCCGCAGCGACGGAAATCATCCGCCGCAACGGCCTTTCGGACCACATCCGCGTCGTGGCCAAATATTCGACTGATCTGAATATCCCTGACGACCTCGAAAGACCGGCCGATCTGGTGATCCATGAGATCTTCGGGGCCCAGTTGTTCGACGAGGGCGTCACCCGCTCGCTGAGCGATGCGAGAGCGAGGCTGTTGAAACCGGGTGCACGCTCCGTCCCCGGCCGCGCCTGCGTGCGCCTCGCCCTGGTGCGCGACAATCGCGAGCGGGACCGTCGCACCCTCGAAGACGTGGAAGGTTTCGACCTGTCGGCGTTCGAACTGCTTCAGGAGCCGGAGCGGTGGATCAGGCGAGGGCAGCTACACAATGTGGAGATGTGCTCGGACCCTGTCTCTGCGCTCTGCATGGATTACGACCGCTCGCCACCCTTCGGGCCGGCCTCTGAAACCGTCTCCCTGACCTCGACGGGCGGGCGCATCGATGCCGTGATGCAATGGATATCGATCCAGTTCGGGCCCGATGAATCGTATGAGAACGCGCCGCTTCCGCCCGACCCCGAGTCGAGCTGGGGCGTGTCCTTCAGACGTCTGCCGTCGCCCCTTGAGACCGTGGCAGGGGAACGCGTCGATGTGACCCTGCGGCACCGGGGAATGCTGTTCACGCTTGATGTCGCCAAGCCTCATGCTGGCTGACCGGGCCTTGCGGGCTGGCCGCGGCGACCCTTACGATCCATCGCGGGAGCTGTTCGTCGCCCAGGCATTCGGCCTCCGGTGGTCTTCCGATCATCCGCTTGTCCAGTTTCGATCGGATGATGGATCCGGGCCGCCCGATGTGCAGGTGAGGCGCGTCGACAGTCTTCGGGACAGGGCCGGCGGACGGGTCGTCAACAACGGCGAGGTGTTCGCCGATGGCGCGCGCTTCCGGTTCGGGGACGCCGTGTTCGACACCTTCGGCGGGGACCGTGTCGATTGGTGGTGTCCGCAGGGGCATGAGATGCCCAATGCCTTTTACGGCACCGTTGCCGCCATCATTCTGGCGTGGCGTGGTCTGGTGCCGCTGCATGGCTCCTCGGTCGAGATCGGTGGGCGGGCGATTATGGTGGTCGGCCCCCCCGGAGCGGGCAAGTCGACGTTGTGTCATGCCCTCGTCGAGCGGGGCGGACGGCTGGTCTCCGATGATCTCACGGCCATGATGCCCATGACGGGACCCGGAGAGCCGCTGCTGCAGCCGGGCCGCCCCGCGATCCGTCTTGTGTCTGCCTCTGGTCCGGTCGATGGCGAAAAGCTTTTGCACCGGGCAACGTCGGTTGATCCTTGCTGTCCCGTGCCGCTGGCGGCGATGGTGGTCCTCGGTGATCCGCCCATCCCTCCGGGACCGGCCCATGCGTGCGAGATGCTGACCCGCCAGCTGTTTCGCCCGCAATGGATGCAGGCTCTGCCTTTCCGACGGGAGCGCGCGGCGACGCTGCTTCATGCCGCGCCGCAGATCGTCATCTTTTCGGCCCCTGCGGCGACCGGCCCGTTGACCATGCCTGTTGGAGACAAGGCCGAGAGGGTGATGGCCCGCTTCGCCTCGATCATTTCTGCCAGGGTCGGGGTGAGCACCGTCCCATGAGCGGTGTTGACGAACGGTATCGCAGTGGACAGGGACCGCAGTATCGGTGATGGATTCTCTCGTGCCTGAATTCAGTCTGGAAATTGAACCGCCCATCGCCCTGGCGAAGTCGCACGAGGCCCCGCTGCTGCGGCGGGCTATCGCCGCTAATCCGGGGTCGACGTCGTTGCGAGCCAAACTCGCCCTGCTGCTGTTCATCCAGGACCAGTTTGATGAAGCGCTGGACCTCTACAGCCAGCTGATGCGTGAAGACCCCCGGGCGGAGTGGGCCATCATGATGGCCGAATGTCACATTTCGAGGGAAACGCCGGAAGACGACCGGGCCGCGGAGCAGATGGCTTCCCTGGCTGTGTCCCTCACGGATCAGCCGCTGCAGCGCGTCGAAGCGCAGGCCGCTCTCGGCAAGGCACTGATTCGCCAGGGGCGGACGGAGGAGGCAAGGGCCACCCTTCAGGCTGCCCTGGATACGAACCCGTCAAACACCAATGTCTACAAGCGGTTGGCTGCGCTTGATCTGAAGGCTGGCGCGGCGCAGGACGCGCTGGACACGGCGGATCGTCTCATCGAGACCGGAATCGGTCATTCCAGGCTCCTCGTTGCGCGGGTTCTGGCGCTCGCGACGCAAGGCCGGATAGACGATGCGCGGGATGCGGTCGGTCTGGATCGCTTCCTCCATCGTGAGTTTCTTGCGCCGCCCGCAGGCTGGGCCGACCTTGCTGCGTTTAACGCGGACGTTCGTGCGGAGCTCGAACGCCATCCTGACCTTCGCTACGATCGCTATGGGACGGCGTCGACCAGGACCTGGCGAATTGATCAGCCTGCATATGCTTCATCCGTCGCCATTCCTGCGCTGCAGGACCGGATCCGCAGCGCAGTGATGCGCCAGGTCGCGCGCCTCGAGGCCGAGAACTCAACCTGGACCCGGGCTCGGCCTGAAAAGGGGATTCTCCATAACTGGTGCGTCCTGACCGACGCGGATGGCTACGAGGAATGGCATGTGCACCAGGGCGGATGGATGAGCGGAGTCTACTATGTCGATGTCCCACCCGCGGTGAGGGCCGGCTCCGGCCGCGAGGGCTGCATCGCCTTTGGCCTCCCCGAGGACCTCGTCGGACAGGAGGCGTCGCGCCAGTTCGGTGAAACGGTCGTCCGGCCGGAGCCGGGGCTGATGCTCCTGTTCCCGTCCCACAGCTACCACCGCACGTTTGCCCATGGCAGCGAGGGCCGCCGCATCTGCCTTGCTTTCGACGTTCAGCGCGGCTGATCGGAGCCGCGATGCTGTGCGTCGGATATGGTCTGAACATTCAGACCGAGGTGGCCATTCCCGGCGCCATGGCCGCGGCGAACGGTGCATCCGCCGATATCGAGGTGGACTACGGGACCCCGTCGTCGTGGACCGAAAGGGTAGCCTGGGGCCCCTACCGGGTCGCAGGCGTGGACCGGTTCGAGTTCACCATGCCTGATGTGGCGCGCTACACGATCACCGACCGGCGGCGAATCATCATCTCTCCGGACAAGGGTGCGGACGAAGCGTTGATCGGAGCGATGCTGGTCGCAACCGCCCTTCCTGTGCTGCTGTGGGCGCGGGGCGATATCGTTCTCCATGCTGCAGCCGCTTCGCCCTCAATCGAGGGGCCGGGATGGCTGATCCTCGGGGACTCCGGGACAGGCAAGTCGTCTCGCCTCGTTCGAGCACTCAGCGAGGGCGCCTATGCCATCGCCGACGACTCGGTGCGGCTGCGGCTGGAGGGCGACCGCGTCCTGGCCAGCGGCCTGCCGGGCGGAGTCTTCGGCCCGGCAGGAGGGGCGGAGGGACCTCGCAGCTTCGTGCCGACGCCTGCGGGGCAACAGGTGCGTGAATGTCCGGTGGCCATGGCGCACCTGATGGGCCCTGATCGCAGATCGGGCGATGCCACGGGCCTTGATGTGCTGACGGCCCTGCTTCGTCATCGGCATCGACCCCGGATACTGGGGCTGCTGGGTATGGAAGCGGGGGTGATCGATCCAGTGGCGCGGATCGCCAAGTGTCTTCGATTGACAGCGGGCGAGCTTTAGCTATTTGAAAGTCCCTGAAATTGTATCCAGTCGGAGTTGGGGCGACATGAAGCGTTGGAAGCGTCGCGACGACTGGGTGGGTACCCAGGTCGAAGATCATTTCGTCATGATCAACGTCGAGAGTGGCCGCTACATCGCCTTGAACGACACGGCCGCCGAGGTCTGGCACCTGCTTGAGGAACCGAGCGACCCGGCGACCATCGCTGCCGCGATGACCCGAATTTTTGACGTGGACGCCCAAACCAGCGAACAATCAGTTTCCAGCTTGATGGATCGAATGTATTCACTGGAACTTGTTGAAGAAGTCGCCTGACAGCCTGAACCCGGAGAGAGCCATGACCGACATCAAGAATTCCGCCGATCAGTCCCGCCGCGAGTGGGTTGAGCCGCAAGTTTCCGAACTGGCCGTAGAAGAGACCCAGGGCTTCCCCGGTCGCGGCGGTGACGGCGGTCGCTTCGTCGATTGCACGCTGTCCTGATCAGGGCCGCGCTGCCCGTTCGCTCCACCAGCGGAAAAACTCCGCGGCGAGTGCGGTAGCCTGGATCCTGTAGGCCTGGTCGCCGCTCACGACCGCCCCGCTTGAAGCGTGGGCCAGAGCGGTGTCCAGCCAGTCAAGGTCAAGCCATTCCCCAGCCCCCGCTTCACGCTGCGCTGCGATCCGTGCGCGTGCAGCGGGGGCTTGATCTTTCATAAGGCCTGTATGGGTCGGCGAAAACGGCATCTTGCACTGTCGATACGCGATCGCGTCTGGCAAGCGACCTTTGAGCAAGGCGCGCACCATGGCTCTCGGCGCGCCGTCGTGGTGCGCGAACGCGGCTGGAAATGTGCCGACGAGGCGCAACAGCCGACGATCACGCAGCGGATAGGCCAGGCGGAGTTGCCTGTGTCCGCTGGATGTGGGCTGAAGCGCGCTCTTTTCCCATCCCGGCTCGAAACCGAAGGGCTCGTCCGGCGAGAGGCGACGGTTCGCCTGAACCCCTCCCGTCGTGGCCTCCGCCATGTCGGCCAGGGCCGTGCGGGACAGCTGTACATGGAAGTTTTGGGCGACCTGCACCTCTGACCCTTGCAAGGTCGCGGTGATGCCGGCCCGCATGGATCGCACCAGCCGGCGGGGCCAGGATGGTTTCCGGGCAAGGAAGAAACCGTGACTGCTGACCGATAGTTCGCCGTAGACTCCATCCACCAGAAGCGTTGAGCCCCCGGCCGCAGCAGTGTCCTCAAATGCCTGATAGAGGTAGTGCCGGGGCGAGGGCGCGGGACCTTCCAGTTCCGCCAGCATTCTCGCGGATGGCGCATAGATGTCGGCGTCGGGCCCGGGGCAAACCGGAGTGAGGGGGACCCCCAGATGGTCTGCCACAAGGCGCGCCCACGCGGTTTCATCCGTAAGACCGCTTTCCGCCCGCGCAGCCGATGACAGGAAATGCAGGGTCTGGCCGGGGCCCTGCTCCTCAGCGCCGAGCCAGGCCAGCAGGCTGGAATCCAGTCCCCCGCTCAACAGGAACGCCGGCTGCGCCGCGCCCGCCAGCCTGCTCCGTACAATTGTGCGGAGCACGGTCTCGACCTCCCGCATCGCCTCATCGAAACTGATGTCGGCCAGGGCCGGGGCAGGGCGAGGCGTGGCGACCGCGCGGGTCATGCCGTGGTGGCCGAACGTCACGCTGGTACCGGGCTGGAGTTGCCGGACCCCTTTGACGATCGATCGATCTCCGAGGGCCTGTCGCAGCGGCGCACGGCCCATGGCGCGAAGCAGCGCATCCCTGTCAAAGGTTCCGTCTACCCATGGGAGGTGTGTCAGACGGATCAACTCCGCTGACACAGCGATGCGCGCTCCGGAGACAGCGAAATAGCAGGTGTCGCGGGCGCACTCGGACATGATCAGCGTCAGTGTGCGGGCGCGCTCATCCCAGCGCACGAGCGTCCACTCGCCGACCATGCGGGTCGCAGCATCGACACCCCATTTGTCGTGAACCGCAGCCGCGATCACCGCCGGGCGAGACTTGTCAGGAAGACCGAGGACCTGCTCAAGTCGTGAGGCCTCGTCCAGATGGCCGAGAAAGACCTCGAATCGCCCGTCAGATTGATGATGATCGATCGCATCCGGGCGCGTGTCTTCGGCGTGGACACGGAACACCGATCCAGGGCCTCCAGCGCGGCGCTCCCCGAAGAGGACCGCCATATCCTGCGGACAGGGTGGGGCCCCGCTGAGATCTGCGAGAGCATGGATACCATTCTTCATCCGACGAACCAGCCGGTGAACAGGCGCCTGGGCCCCCCCGACAGCAGTGGATGGACACGATGCTCACAGCGCGTCGACACCTCGAAGACCAGGGCGGTGCCCGGGCTGTCATGCTTGAACTCGATCAAGGTCTGTCCATCAGGATGGCTCCGCATTTCGAACAGTCCGCCGGTGTAGGGTGCTTCACCCAGTCCGATCGTGATTCCCAGCCGACGCGGCACCGGTCCGTTCAGGTCGTCATGCCACGCCAGTTCGTCGCCAGCCCGTGCGCGGGTGCGGACGATCCTGCCCTCGACGCCTGTGATGGGGGCGCAACCGCTTATCGCCTCAAGCCATCGGAACAGTTGAGGGCGTCGCAGGGCCAGAAGCAGGGCAGTTCCCGCCAATGGCGGCCGTTCCACCTCGCGGTGGCCAAGGTGTTCGACGTGATCGGAGGCGAAGGAAGCACGGTCGCACGCGGCCATGACAGACCGGAGCAGTCCGGGCTCCAGCACGTCGGGCAGGACCAGGGCACGAGAGCGTGCGAACGCCGCGCGGGCGTGGGCCACGTCCGGAATCGTCGCGCCCATCGGACCTAGGCTGGGTGTATTCAAGGCGCAGCATCCATGGGCGAGGGGTAACCCGTATGGGGGAATTCGGCGGGAAGTCCGACTGTCCTCGAAGTCATGCCCGTCTTGCAATGATCAAATGCCGGCTGCACGACGTGAACCGGGCGACCTGCTGCTGTGGTCCCCGTCACAGAGACAATTGAGTTGACCTCGGCCCCGGATTTCGGAGACGTGTCCGGATGAGTCCACGGGGCAGAGTCAGGGCGGGGCGCGTGGTGGCACGCCATGGTAGACTGGCGGGAGCAGGCCTGGCACGACTGGGAGATGTGCTTCGCCTGTTCCGGGAGCCCCGCGCGTGGTCTGAACTGGTGACACGTGCGATGTTCCCCTCCCGCATGCACCAGGACAACAGCTTTACCTGGCCCGACCGGTACCCGGCCCTCTTCAAGGCGGCGCAAACGCTGCTGGCCGACCGCGCACCTCTCCGGATCCTCTCGTTCGGATGCTCATCAGGCGAAGAGGTCCAGAGCTTGCGTCACTACTTCCCGGACGCGGTGATCGTCGGTGCCGAGATCAATGCAAGTCTGCTGCGGGCCTGTCGTGAACGGGAGGTAGAGGGCCCGACGTTGTTCATCAGCTCGAGGGATGAGGTCATTCAGGCCCATGGACCCTTTGATGCGATCTTCTGCATGGCGGTGTTCACCCGGCGGCCGCATGAGGTTGAGGCGCGGGACATCCATGACATCAGCCGCTTCTATCCTTTTGATCGTTTCGCCGCATCGGCGCGGTTTCTTGCCTCCCAACTGACCCCCGGGGGAATTCTTGTCGTCGAGCATGCCCTGTACAGGGTCGAGGACGCGCTGGCAGGATTGCCGCTCAGGCCGGTCCTGACCCACGGGTTTGCGCCCGCCAAGGGGCCGCGTTTTGATCCATCCGGGGTGCGGCTGGCATCGCCGCAGCTGGTCGCCCGGATATTCTCGCGCACAGCACGCAGCAGCACGGACGAACCTGCGTCGTCGGCGTCACTGTTGCGCAGCGAGGATGGCGAGGCATGACCGGGCAAACGCGTCCCCTGGCCAGCCGTCGGGTCCTCGGCGAGGCACTTGCGCGCCGGGCGTACGGGGAACGCCGGGTCCGTCTCGCCAGCCGGGACCTCAGCGGATGCGAGCATCTGGTCTCGACCCGCCGCGGGCTGTTCGCCGTGGCACGTGATGGCCATCGCCTGATCGCCCACGGGCAGTTCTTCGGCCTCACGGTCGAGGGGAATACCCTCTTCGCCTTTGAGGCCTGCGATCGACCGAGCGCGCCGAGCCGCCTTGGCCGCATCGTGCGGCTGCATCGCGCCGGCGACCAGATCGTGGCAGCGGACGTCTTTGTGGATGGCCTCGACAACGGGTGCCACCAGATCGACCTGATCGGTGACACCCTTTTTGTTGCGGACACCTATCGGCAGCATATCGTCGCGATCGATCCGGACGGAACTGCGCATGAATATCAGCCGATACCGTTGGCAGCGGCGCGCGATTGGGAGAGCGGCTACGTCCATCTGAACTCCCTCATCGCCAGCGGAGACTGCCGTCTTGCGCTTCTTCACAACGGCGCGGGGCACACGGGACTGTGCAGCGAGGTGGCGATCCTCGACGACGGCTGGCGCCTGATCGAGCGGCGCGCGCTCGCGGGATCCGGGTGTCACGGTCTGGCGGTACTGGAAGACGGCACGCTGCTTTCCTGCGGGTCGTTCGCCGGAGAGCTGATCGGCTCCGACGGCTTGCGGGTGAAGGTGACGAAGCTGATGACCCGTGGCCTGTCGGTAGGTCGGGAGGCGATCGTCGTCGGCGGCTCGGTCTTTGCCGAACGCGATGTCCGCGACAGGTCAATGGGAGAGGTCTTCTTTCTCGACCGGAACTATCAGTTGCTCGGGACTCTGGCCATGCCCGCCCCGCCAACGGAGATTCGCCGTATCGACGGGGCCGATCTGTCGCTTTCAAACCATGTCCGTCGCCTGGGCCTCGAGGTGCGATGGCCTGGGAGTCCGACGCCCGGTGCGGGCGCCGGGTGCGGCAGGAACCGGAGCCATAACAGCGACCTGTCTCCTGCAGAATGGACGCATGGGTGAGAGGGGTCCGGCCGTGACACGAGCGGTGATGCTGCTGGGAAAGCTGCGGTCGGTTGGGCGTTTGCCCCTGCCCCTTGTCGCCCTGATTCCCGTCGCATGGCTCCTGATCGGAGCCGCCGGGACCCTGGTGGCGGTTGTGCCGTTCCGACGGATCGCCCCCTTGCTCGGTCGTAACCTGGGCGCGGCGGCCCTTGCGCCGATCGGCTCGCCGAATGAACTCGGCAGGGCCGTGCTGATCGCGCGCGCGATCAGCTTTGCTGTCCGCTATATGCCGCTGAGATCGGACTGCCTGCCCCAGGCGATCGCCGGCGTGGCCCTCTGCCGTCTGCTGCGGGTGCCCTATGCGGCCTATTTCGGGGCCTCGACCTTTGTGCCGGAACGGGAGGGGCAATTGCTGGCGCACGCCTGGCTCCAGTGCGGCCCCGTGGTCATCACCGGCGGGCGCGGCAGTTTCGGGGCATACGGTGTCGTCGCCTGTTTCGTTTCGCCACACCTCCGCTACCCCTGATGGCGCCGGTAAAGGGGAACGTGATGATCGAGTGGCAGGAAAGCCCGAAGGGCCGCATCGCCTACGCCGCTCGGCTTGAGCTGGCGGTTGCAGCGCTCGCAAGGCAGCCGGGGTCCCCCCGGCTGCTCGCGAGGATAGGCGTGCTCCAGGACCGTCTGCGCCGTCCGCAGGAGGCGCTGGCCGCGCTGGAGGCGAGCTACGCCGCTGACCCGGAGGGGTTTGAGGCATGGGCCGAGCTTGCCAAGGCGCGTGCTCACACAGGCGATCTGGAGGCCGCGATGGTCGCTTGCCAAATGGGGCTCGAGCGGCGACCACAGGCCAGTATCGCGCGCGTCCGGGGCAATCTTCTGTCGAGCCGGGGCGAGCGTGAAGCCGCGCTCGCCGCGTACCGCCAGGCGCTCGACCTGCCGGGTTTTGATATCGCGGCATTGAAGCGGCTGTTTGCCCTGCGGACCGAGCGCCGTCCCGATCTCTGGCTGGAGGATCTGGAAGAGCTGCCGCTCGCCTATCGTGACACGGCCGTTGGCCGCGCCTGGCGTGCGGCGGCATTGAGCGCCGTCGGACAACGGGAAGCCGCGTTGGCAATCATGAATCCGTCGCAGCAGCCCCTGCGCATTCCCTTTGAACCTCCGGCAGAGTTCGGGGGTATTGAATCGTTCAACCGTCGCCTCGCCGCAGAGGTGATCGCTGATCCCCCGAACGATCCCCCGGGTGACAATTTCCAGCTCAACACCATGCCGCGCGCGACCACTCAGCCGGCGTGGCGGGCGCTGCGGACGTTCGTCCAGGCGGAGCTCGAACGCGCGGCGCAGCAACCGGGACGATTTGGCCTTGAGGGCGCGCGGCAGCCGACCCTGGCGAGGCTGGTCCAGATCTCGACTGTGCTCACCGCTGACGCGAGCAATCGCCAGCATGTGCACCAGTCCGGCTATCTCACCGCGATCTATCATGTTCAGGTCCCCGCCAGCGTGCGGGACGGGGAGGGCCGGGCGGGGGCGCTGGAACTCGGCGGGTGCGACCAGATTCTTCCCGGCTTTGAACCGTGCTGGGATCGGGTCTGGTTGAAGCCCCGCGCAGGCTGGCTGACGCTGATTCCGTCGCACATGTTCCACGACGTCATTCCGTCCGGCACACGCGAGCCGCGCATCTCGACCGCAGCCGATCTGACCCCGGTATGGAGCTGATCGGTGCGCGGGATAGCGCGGCCTGCTGGCAGGGTCGCGGCGGCGACGTCGTGTCGTGACGGTCAAGGCGCCCGGCGATGGCGGACAGAGAGGGATTCGAACCCTCGGTACGCTTTCACGTACACACGCTTTCCAAGCGTGCGCGATCGACCACTCCGCCACCTGTCCATTTCCACATCGCGGAAACGCGCGGGCAGTCGACCCGCGAGAGGCGAGGCTGATAGAACAGACTGGCCCTCTCGGCAAGCGGGGGGTGGCACCCCATATGCCTTGTCTCCCTTGTTTTGTTCGAGAACCGCCATGCTGTCGCAGAAGACCCAGATGCCCACGGCCGAGACCGCCCTGCCCGGCCGCGCCGAACCCCTGCCCACCGATGAGCGGCATTTTGTCAGCGGCAATCCGCTGAAGGGGCCCTATCCGGACGGCTTCCAGACGGCGGTGTTCGGCATGGGTTGTTTCTGGGGCGTGGAGCGCATCTTCTGGCAGCTGCCGGGCGTATGGGTGACGGCGGTCGGCTATTCCGGCGGGATCACGCCCAATCCGACCTATGAGGAGACCTGCACCGGGCGTACCGGCCATGCCGAGGTGGTCAAGGTGGTGTTCGACCCCGAGGTGATTTCGTACGGCGACCTGCTGAAGGCCTTCTGGGAGAACCACGATCCGACCCAGGGCATGCGTCAGGGCAATGACATCGGCACCACCTATCGCTCGGCCATCTATTATTTGAATGACGACCAGAAGGCCGAGGCGGAGCGATCGCGCGAGGCCTATCAGGCGGCGCTGGCCAAGGCGGGACGGGGCGAGATCACCACCGAGATAGAGGCCCTGGGCCCCTTCTATTACGCCGAGGACTATCATCAGGGTTATCTGGCCAAGAACCCGGCGGGCTATTGCGGCATCGGCGGGACCGGCGTGGTCTGCCCGATCGGCGTCGGCGTCGAGGCCTGATCGATGGACCGGGCGGGGATCGGCCGGGTGTGCCTGGCGCTGCCGGCGACCAGCCTCGCCCATTCGTTCGGCGAGGATCACGACGTCTACAAGGTCGGCGGCAAGATGTTCGCCATCGTGGGTGGTGAGGGGGCGCTGAGCTTCAAGGTCTCGGACATCGCCTGGGAGGTGCTGACCGAGACCGGCCACGCGGCGCCGGCCCCCTATATGGCGCGGGCGAAATGGGTGCAGGTGGCGGATCCGGCGACCTGGGATGAGGCGGAGCTGGCCGATCACCTGAAGACCGCCCACACCCTGATCGCGGCGAAGCTGACGAAGAAGGCGAGGGCCGAGTTGGGGTTGGGGTAGGGGCGGCTCCTCCTGAAACTA
>CAYNDG010000011.1:13810-15205 GCA_964395805.1 uncultured Brevundimonas sp. | reverse complement strand
TATGAGCGCCGCCTGACCGGCGTGCCCTATGCCCAGATCGCCCGTGAGGGGGGCGGCATCGCCTCGACCGTCCGCGCGACCCGGGAAGCGACCGACACGACCCTGACCGAACGGGCGCTGGACCGGCTGAAGGCCCTGACCGACAGCGGCGTTACCACGGTCGAGATCAAGTCCGGCTATGGCCTCGATCCCGAGACCGAACTGCGCATGCTGCGCGTGGCGCGCGGACTGGAGCAGGCGGGCAAGGTCCGCGTGCGCACCACCTTCCTCGGCCTGCATGCCATCCCGCCCGAGTTCGCCGACCGCCGCGACGCCTACGTCGATCTGATGGTCGATCAGGTCCTGCCCGCCGCCCATGCCGAGGGGCTGGTCGATGCAGTGGACGCCTATCTGGAGCCGATCGCCTTTACGACAGACGAGGTCGCGCGGCTGTTCGACAAGGCGCGCGCTCTGGGCCTGCCGGTCAAGCTGCACGCCGACCAGCTCAGCGACGGGGGAGGGGCGGCGCTTGCCGCCCGTCATCACGCCCTGTCGGCCGATCACGTCGAATACATCTCGGACGACGGCGTGGCGGCGATGGCCGGGGCCGGGGTCGTCGCCGTCCTGCTGCCCGGCGCCTTCGTTATGCTGGACGAGACGCAGCTGCCGCCGGTTCAGGCCTTCCGCGACGCGGGCGTGGCCATGGCCGTCGCCACCGACTGCAACCCCGGAACCTCACCGCTGGCCTCGATGACGCTGGCCATGGCGCTGGCCTGCATGAAGTTCCGCCTGGCACCGGAAGAGGCGCTGGCCGGAGCCACCCGCCACGCCGCCCAGGCCCTCGGCATCGCCGATGAGGTCGGCACGCTGGAGGTCGGCAAGGCCGCCGATCTGGCTGTCTGGGACGTAACCCGCCCCGCCGAACTGTCCTACTGGCTGGGCAAGCCCTTGCTGTACCGGCGCTATCAGGCCGGCACCTAGCGCCGGAGCAGGCTGTCTATCCCCGCGTTGGCGAGGGCGTCGGCGCGTTCGTTCAGTTCGTGACCGGCGTGGCCCTTGACCCAGTGCCACTTCACCTGATGGCGGGCGCGGGCCTCGTCCAGGCGGCGCCACAGGTCCTCATTCTTCACGGGCTTTTTGTCGGCGGTTTTCCAGCCACGGGATTTCCACGGCCCGATCCATTTGGTGATGCCGTCCATGACATAGCGGCTGTCGGTATGCAGATCGACGCGACAGGGGCGTTTCAGCGCTTCCAGCGCCATGATCGCCGCCGTCAGCTCCATGCGGTTGTTGGTCGTGTCTCTCTCCCCGCCGGACAGCTCCCGTTCGTGACCGCCGCCGGTCTGCAGGATCGCGCCCCAGCCTCCCGGGCCGGGATTGCCCTTGCAGGCGCCGTCGGTGTGGATGATGACGTGA
>CAYNDG010000011.1:11279-13721 GCA_964395805.1 uncultured Brevundimonas sp. | reverse complement strand
TCATCGGCAATCCCGCCGCCCTTCGTGTTGAGACGTGGAATCATGCAGCCCGGCCTCGTGCAAATCCTCATCATCGCCGCTCTGGCCCTCCTGCTCTTCGGCGGTCGCGGCAAGATTTCCAGCCTGATGGGCGACGCCGCCAAGGGCATCCGCGCCTTCCGCGAGGGCCTGAAAGGCGAGGACGACAAGTCGACCGGTGAAAGCGTTCTGCCCCGCACCGAGGCCGAAAAAGAAGACCTGAAGCGCTGATCGTCCCCCTGAACGGAAGCGTGTGATCCATGGGTGGTCTGGGTCCCGGCATCGGCGGGCTGGAAATCCTTGTCATCGGTTTGCTGGCCCTGATTGTGGTCGGACCGAAAGACCTGCCCCTGATGATGCGCAAGGTCGGCCAATTCCTGGCCCGCGCCCGGGCCATGGCCAATGAGTTCCGCTCCAGCTTCGACGAGATGGCCCGCCAGGCGGAACTCGACGAACTGCGCAAGGAGGTCGAGGCCCTGCGGAACGCCCAGGCCGTGCCCTTGGGCGCCGAGGCCGAGGAGGCCTTCCGTGACATCGACAAGAGCCTGAAGGCGCCGCTGGCCCTGCCGCCGTCTGTGCCGGCGCCCCTTCCCGAAGCGAAGCCGGAGGTCCCGGGGGGAACGGAAACAAAAGCGCCCGAGGCCGCCATCAAACCCGAGGCCGTCCGCAAGCCCAGGCCGAAAGCTTCCAAACCCCCTGCAACGAAGACGACGCCGACGGCCCGCCCCAAGGCCACCCGCAAGAAGGCGGTGGACCTGTGAGCCGTCCGGATCGGGAGCAAGACGAGATCGAGGCGTCCCGCGCGCCGTTGATGGATCATCTGATCGAACTGCGCGGGCGGCTGGTGGTCTGTGTGGTGGCCTTCGTGATCGGCTTCATCGGCTGTTTCATCGTTGCCGACCCGATCTATGTCTTTCTGGTCCAGCCCTTCGCTGTGGCGGCCCAGTTCCGCGAGGCGGCTGGGCCCGGTGGCAGCGTCTCTCCCTTTGACCTGATCCTGGGTACGGCCGGGTTGATCCCCGTGCCCCGGGGTGACGGCGAGACCGTGAATCTGATCTTCACCGCACCGCTGGAATTCCTGGTCACCAAGATGAAGCTGGCGGCCTTCGGGGCGGTGGCGATCACCTTCCCGGTGCTGGCCTTCCAGATCTACCGCTTCGTGGCGCCAGGTCTGTACCGCAACGAGAAGGGGGCCTTCCTGCCGTTCCTGATCGCCGCCCCGCTGCTGTTCCTGGTCGGTGCGGCCATGGTCTACTATGTCATGCTGCCGTTCGTGATGCTGTTTTCGCTGGGCCAGCAGGTCACCGGCGGCGGCATCTCGGCCGAGC
Organism: uncultured Brevundimonas sp.; assembly: GCA_964395805.1. Taxonomy (GTDB): domain Bacteria; phylum Pseudomonadota; class Alphaproteobacteria; order Caulobacterales; family Caulobacteraceae; genus Brevundimonas. The sequence continues at coordinate 12,375 of CAYNDG010000011.1, read as the reverse complement.
TTCTGCCCAAGGTTTCCGACTATCTGAATCTCGTCATGGCCCTGCTGCTGGCCTTTGGGCTGTGCTTCCAGTTACCGGTGGTCATGACCCTGCTGGGGATGGCGGGCATCGTCAGCTCCAGCGCGCTCGCCAAGGGCCGTAAATACGCGATCGTCGCCATCGCCGTGGTCGCGGCCTTCGTGACCCCGCCCGATCCGATCAGTCAGGTCATGCTGGGGATCCCGCTGGTGCTGCTCTACGAAGTGTCGATCTGGTGCGTGCGCCTCATCGAGATGCGCCGCCGCAAGCGTGACATCGAGGACGGGCTGGCGGTCTAGGCGGAACCTCGGGCAAGCGGCGCCGTTCTGTCGGAACCTTTCACGACAGGAGACACCCATGTCCCGCCTTACCCTGACCGTTCTGGCTTCGGCCGCGCTGGTCGTCGGTGCCGTTGCCTGCACCCCCGCCGAGCAGCAGTCTGAGCCGACCACCGAAACCCACACCGTGGTCGAGAGGGAAACAGTCGTGCCCGTGCCGGTCGAGACGGAAGCCCCGCCGCCGGTCGTCGTCGAGCGCGAGACCGGGGATTCGACCACTGTGCGGGCCAACGAGAACGGCATTGAGGTCGAAACGACCAACCGCTGATCCCGACGGCAGAACTGAAAACGGCCCCGGTGATCGCTCGCCGGGGCCGTCCTCAATCCAAGGGGTTCGATCAGCAGCTGTAGTACATGTCGAACTCGACGGGGTGGGGATGCAGCTGCAGGCGCATCACCTCTTCCATCTTCAGCTCGATGTAGCTGTCGATGAAGTCGTCATCCATGACGCCGCCCTTCTTGAGGAAGGCGCGGTCCTTGTCGAGGGCCTCGAGGGCCTCGCGCAGGCTGCCGCAGACCTCGGGGATGTTGCCGCGCTCTTCCGGCGGCAGGTCATAGAGGTTCTTATCGGCCGGGGCGCCCGGATCAATGCGGTTCTCGATGCCGTCCAGGCCCGCCATCAGCAGGGCGGTGAAAGTCAGATAGGGGTTGCCCATCGGATCGGGGAAGCGGGCTTCGATCCGCTTGGCCTTGGGCGAGCTGACCCACGGAATGCGGATCGAGGCCGAGCGGTTGCGGGC
>CAYNDG010000011.1:10738-11203 GCA_964395805.1 uncultured Brevundimonas sp. | reverse complement strand
CGAAGGCGTTGATCGCCTTGGCGTGCTTGATGATGCCGCCGATGTACCACAGGCACATGTCCGACAGGCCGGCGTATTTGTCGCCGGCGAACTGGGGCTTGCCGTCCTTCCAGATCGACTGGTGCACGTGCATGCCCGAGCCGTTGTCGCCGAACATGGGCTTGGCCATGAAGGTGGCCGACTTGCCATAGGCGGCGGCGACGGTGGGGATGACGGACTTATACAGCTGCAGCCGGTCGGCCATGGTCACCAGCTCGGCGAACTTCAGGCCCAGTTCGTGTTGGGCGGGCGCCACCTCGTGGTGATGCTTCTCGGGGTTCAGTCCAAGGTCCTTCATCACCGACAGCATTTCGGCGCGCAGGTCCTGACCGGAGTCGACCGGATTGACCGGGAAGTAGCCGCCCTTGGGTCCGGGGCGGTGGCCCATGTTACCCTCGCTGTATTCCGAGCCGGTGTTGGCGGGCA
>CAYNDG010000011.1:0-10682 GCA_964395805.1 uncultured Brevundimonas sp. | reverse complement strand
GTCGAAGATGAAGAACTCGGCCTCGGGGCCGAAATAGACCTTGTCGCCTACGCCGGCCGACTGGACGAAGGCCAGCGCCTTCTTGGCCATGGAGCGGCTGTCGCGGTTGTAGGGTTCGCCCGTGTCGGGGTTCAGCACGTCGCAGAACAGGAACAGGGTGGTGTGCTGGTAGAAGGGGTCGATCCAGGCACTGGACAGGTCCGGCTTGAGCAGCATGTCGGACTCGTTGATCGCCTTCCAGCCCGCGATCGAAGAGCCGTCGAACATTGTCCCTTCCTCGAGGAACTCCTCGTCGACCAGATCGACGTCAAAGGTGACGTGTTGCATCCGTCCCTTGGTGTCGGTGAAACGGAGGTCGACGTATTTTACATCCTTGTCCTTGATGTCCTGAAGGATGGCCTTGACGCTCATGGAGTTCGTGTCCTGTGGCTTGGGGGAGGAAGGCAGCTATGCCGTGCCTTGCGGCAGGGCGGTGAAAGGTCAGACCGCCTGGGCGCCGGTTTCGCCCGTACGGATTCGGATGACGTCCTGAATGTCGGATACGAAGATCTTGCCGCCGCCGATCTTGCCCGTGCGGGCGGATGTCTGGATGGCCTCGATCACAGCGGGAGCCAGGTCGTCGCTGACGACCACCTCGATCTTGATCTTGGGCAGGAAGTCGATGACGTATTCTGCGCCCCGGTACAGCTCAGAGTGGCCCTTTTGCCGGCCGTAGCCCTTGGCCTCGAGCACGGTCATGCCCTGCACGCCGACGTCCTGCAGCGCCTCTTTGACTTCATCCAGCTTGAACGGCTTGATGACGGCTTCGATCTTTTTCATGGCATCCCCGAGGCGACCCTGAATTGGTCAGTGCACTCGGACCGCAATGGGACATTGCATTGCACCATAAGGCAAGGGCCTTTTAACAATTATCATCATCCGTGAACGGAGGCGCCATGACCGTCCCACCTGAATCCGGAGACTGGCGGAGCCGCCTGCCCTGGCCCGGAACGGCGACCCACAAACATGCGCGCGGGCGACTGGCGGTGGTGTCGGGTCCTGCGCATCGCACGGGGGCGGCCCGTCTGGCGGCGCGGGCGGGGCTCCGGATCGGGGCCGGGCTGGTCAGGGTCATGGCAACGTCGGCCGCGATACCGGTTCTGGCCGCGTCGCTTGAAGCCGTCATGGTCGAGCCCTTTGACGGTGCCGACGATCTGGGTCACCGGCTCGGGGATGCGGATGCGGTGGTCATCGGCCCGGCCGCGGGCCTCGCCGAGGAGACGATCGCCAATCTTCGGGCGCTTGCCGGGACCGGTGCGGTGCTCGTCGTTGACGCGGATGCGCTCAGCGTATTCGAGGGCCATCCCGATGACCTGTTCGCCCTTCTGGACCGCGATGACGTCCTGACCCCGCACCGGGGGGAGTTCCTGCGGCTATTTCCCGATTTGTCCGATCTGCCCCCGGCAGAGGCGACCGCCGAAGCCTCGGCGCGGGCAGATGCTGTCGTCCTGCTGAAGGGATACGAGACCGTCATTGCCGCCCCCGACGGTCGGGTCGCGGTCAATCCCAACGGCACGCCCTGGCTGGCGACCGCCGGGACCGGTGATGTGCTGGCCGGCATGATCGGCGGGCTCGCGGCCCAGCACATGGACAGCTTCGACGCCGCCTGCGCCGCGGCCTGGATGCACGCCGAGGCCGCCCGCCGGTTCGGTCCGGGGCTGATCGCCGAGGACCTGCCGGATCTGATTCCCGGCGTCCTGGCCGAACTGGCGCCGGATGAGCTCAGGCCGTCCCGGATTTGGCCTTCGCCTTCGGTTTAGCCTTCGCCTTCGCCGGAGCCTTTTTGGCCGTCGTCTTTTTCGCGGGGGCCTTCTTCGCGGGAGCCTTCTTGCCCTTGCCCCCGGCCGCCGCCTTGGCCGAGATGAGTTCGAGGGCGGCTTCCAGCGTCAGGTCTTCGGGCGCTGTCCCTTTGGGCAGGGTCGCATTGACCTTTCCGCACTTCACATAGGGGCCGAACCGCCCGGCCATGACCTGGATCGCGTCGCCGCTCTCGGGGTGATTGCCCAACTCCCTGAGCGGTGCCGCCGCGCCGCGTGCTCCGCGCGAAGCCTTCTTTTCGGCCAACAGTGCAACTGCGCGGTTCAGCCCGACCTCGAACACCTCGTCGAAATCCGGAAGATTGGCATAGACCCCGTTGTGCAGCACGAAGGGGCCATAGCGGCCGAGGCCCGCGCTGATAGGCTTGCCGTCCTCGGGGTGGGGCCCGACCTCACGCGGCAGTGACAGGAGGCGCAGGGCCTGTTCCAGCGTCAGCGTAGCGGGACTCCAGCCCTTGGGCAGGGACGAGCGCTTTGGCTTGTCGGCCGCCGGCGGTGTGGTTTCGACATAGGGGCCGAAGCGCCCGATCTTGAGGGCCACCGGCTGGCCCGTATCCGGGTCGACGCCCAGGTCGCGGTCGCCGCCCTCAGCTCCACCGTCTGCATTGGCACCGGCGCCGAAGCCACGGGTGTAGCGGCACTCGGGATAGTTGGAGCAGCCGATGAAGGATGACTTCATCTTGAAGCTGGCCTTCAGATGCAGACGGCCCGACTTGCACAACGGGCACAGGCGCGCATCCGTCCCGTCGTCCTTCTCGGGGAACAGGAACGGCCCGATCGCCGAGTCCAGTTCGTCGATAACGCCCTGTCGCTCCAGAACCGCAGCCGTGGCGGGCTTCAGCTTGGACCAGAATTCGCGCAGCAGCGCCTTCCAGTCCATCTGGCCGGCCGAGACTTCATCCAGCTCGTTTTCAAGCGCGGCGGTGAAATCATACTCGACCCACTGGCCGAAGAACTGCTCCAGGAAGGCCGTGACCAGACGCCCGTTGTCCTCGGGATAGAAGCGGTTCTTGTCCATGCGGACGTATTCGCGGTCCCGCAGGGTGGTCAGGATGGAGGCATAGGTGGACGGTCCCCCTAGCCCCAGTCCCACCAGCGCCCTGACCAGGGGCGCTTCGGAATAACGCGGCGGCGGTTCGGTGAAATGCTGGTCGGTGCGGACCGCCTCGACCCTGGCCGCGGCACCTTCCTTCAGGGCCGGCAAGCGGGTGGTGTCATCCTCGTCGTCGTCCGATCCCGCGCGGGGCTTGTCGTCGCGGCCTTCCTCATAGGCGGCGATGAAGCCGTCGAAGGTCACGACCTGGCCGGTGGCGCGAAGGCCGGTCTGGCCGTCCGGTGTCTCGATCTCGACGGTGGTGCGATCCATGCGGGCCGCTTCCATCTGGCTGGCGACCATCCGTTTCCAGATCAGCTCATAGAGCCGGCGCAGATCGTCCTCGAGGCGAAGCGAGTCCGGGTGGCGGGCGATATTGGTGGGGCGGATCGCCTCGTGCGCCTCCTGGGCGTTCTTGGCCTTGACCTTGTAGTAGCGCGGCTCGGACGGAACGTAGGCGGGGCCGAACCGGTCGGCGATGACCTCGCGCGCCTGGGTGATGCCTTCCGGCGTCACATAGACCCCATCGGTCCGCATATAGGTGATCAGGCCGCCCTGGTCGTCGACGCCTTCGTAAAGCTTCTGGGCGGCCTGCATGGTGCGCTGGGCCGTAAAGCCCAGCTTGCGGGCGGCTTCCTGTTGCAGGGTCGAGGTGGTGAAGGGCGGCGAGGGGTTGCGCCTGACCGGTTTCTTCTCGATCGAGGTGATCGTGAACTGACCGGCCTGAATGGCGTTGCGGGCGGCCATCGCGGTCGCCTCGCCCCTGATGTCCAGCCGCTGGACCCGCTTGCCTGCATGCTTCACCAGTCGGGTGGTAAAGGGCGGGCTGTCCGCCGTCAGATCGGCCTCGATCGACCAGTATTCCTGCGGCTTGAAGCGCTCGATTTCCAGCTCGCGATCGACCACGATGCGCAGGGCCACCGACTGGACCCGCCCGGCCGAGCGTGCGCCCGGCAGCTTGCGCCAAAGGACCGGCGACAGGGTAAAGCCCACCAGATAGTCCAGTGCCCGACGGGCCAGATAGGCCTCGACCAGTTCCATATCCAGCTGGCGGGGCCGGGCCATGGCTTCGAGGACGGCGGCCCTGGTGATGGCGTTGAAGGTGACGCGCTCGACCTCGGTGTCTTTCAGCGCCTTCTTCTTTTGCAGCACTTCCAGCACGTGCCAGCTGATCGCCTCGCCCTCGCGGTCGGGGTCGGTGGCCAGAATGACGCGATCCGCGCGCTTGGCCGCCTCGGCGATCTCTGACAGGCGCTTTGCCCCCCGGGCATCGACCTCCCACGACATGGCGAAGTCCTCGTCGGGCAACACCGACCCATCCTTCGACGGCAGGTCGCGGACGTGACCGTAGGAGGCCAGAACCTCATAGTCGGAGCCAAGGTATTTGTTGATGGTCTTTGCCTTGGCGGGGCTTTCGACAATGACGAGGTTCATGCGGGCGTGGCGCTCTTCGGGGGAGGAAGCCGACCTGTTGGGGCGTCGGACGGGGCGGGGGAACGTGGTTCGGCTCTCGACCCATGTCAATCACCGGGCGCTGAAACCCGGTATGGTTGATATTGGTCAGATATACGCCATAAGAGAGAAACTCCTGATCCAGCGAGGATGCGAATGACGAGACCGGCACTCAGTTGCGACCCGGCTCCAGACGCCGGGCAGGCGCCGGCCCGGGCGCCTGGCGGCCCGCTCTACCGGGAATACATTGCCGCCATGGCCCTTGAGCTCGCCCGCATGGCTCGATCCGGTGGCGCAGCGGACGAACACCTAGCTGACCTTCTCGACCAGGTGGCACGGGCAGCCATCAAACCCCGGACACGACGGATCAGCGCGAGGCAAGGCCGCCCGGGAGGAGCCGGGCCCGACCTGCGAGGCTGAGTTCCAGCAGGGCTCCGGACACCACGGCAACCGGCAGGCGGAGGGAACGGGCGAGGTCGTCGCGCGGGGCCGGTGTCGGCGACAGCAGTGCCTCGACAGCCGCCAAGGTCCGGTTGTCCAGTTCCGCCGGAATGTCCGGGGGCAAGGCCTCGACGGACCGACTTCGCGCCGCCCCGATGCTGCCCAGGGCTTCGAATACGTCCTCGGCGCGTTCGCAGAGGATGGCGCCGTCTCTCAGCAGGGCGTTGGGCCCGCGGGACCGGGGGTCCAGCGGTGACCCTGGTACGGCAAACACGTCCCGCCCCTGCTCGGCGGCCAGCCGCGCCGTGATCAATGAGCCGGAGCGGATTTCGGCCTCCACCACGATCACCCCCCGCGACAGGCCCGAGATGATCCGGTTCCGCCGGGGAAAGTCCCGCGCCTGGGCCCGGGTGCCGGGCGGGGTCTCCGAGAGAATGCAACCCTCGACCAACATGCGGTCGTAGAGGTCATGGTTGTCGGGCGGATAGACGTCATCTACCCCGCCGCCCAGCACGGCGATCGTGCCGGTCGGAAGCGCGCCCCAGTGCGCGGCGGCGTCGATCCCGCGCGCAAGACCGGAGACCACGGCAAGGCCGCCCTCTCCGAGCTGCGAGGCCAGGCCCCTCGCGATCCTCTGACCGCCTGCCGAGGCGATCCGGGCACCGACGATGGCGACCGCCGGCATCTGCAGCAGATCGACCCGGCCCCTGGCCCACAGAACGGGGGGCGGCGGGTCAACAGCGGCGAGGCTTTCGGGATAGGCGTCATCCCCGACCACGATCAGCCGGGCGCCGATGGCCTCACCCCGTGCCAGCTCGTCGGCGATGGCGCCGGGATCGGCTGCAGCACAGGCGGCTCCGCCGACCTTGCGGATGATGCCGGGCAGGGCCTCAAGCGCGGCGCGGGCGCTGCCGTATCGGTGGACCAGCTGGGTGAAGGTTACCGGCCCGATCCGTTCGCTACGGGCCAGTTGCAGACGCGCGAGACGCTCGTCGGCGTCGGGCGTCATCCCGGAGCGCGTGCCCCGATGCGGGGTTCCTTGCCCTGGATCAGGCGGATGATGTTGTCAAAGTGGCGTAGCCAGATCAGCGTCATGGCGAACAGGGCCAGCAGGAAGACACTGTGGGGAGCCGGAAGGTTCAGGACCGCGATCGGCATCAGGGCGAGGGCGGGGGTGAGCAAGGTCGCCACAAGCGCAGAGAGGGACGAGATACGAAAGATCGCCGCCGTCATCAGCCAGAGACCGGCCGCGACCAGTCCGAGCGGCCAGGCGGCCGCGAGCATCAGGCCGAAAAAGGTCGCAACGCCCTTGCCGCCCCTGAACCCCAGCCAGACCGGATAGAGGTGGCCCAGAAAGGCGGCGCCTCCCGCCACGGCCGCGACGACGTCACTGCCGGTCAGCGCCCGGGCAATCAGAAGGGCGGCCGCACCCTTGCCGGCGTCGAGGATCAGGGTCGCCAACGCCAGATCCTTGCGGCCCGTCCGCAGTACATTGGTGGCGCCGATGTTGCCCGAGCCGATCTTGCGGACGTCCCCGGCGCCGGCAGCCCGGGTCAGGAGCACGCCGAACGGGATCGAACCCAGCAGGTAGCCCGCGAGCGCCGCCCCAAGCAGTGTCGTCACCGCGATTCCGGCCAGATCCTGCACCTTGGTCCCCATACAGCCATTGCGTGTATATCATGACTCTGCACGCGATGTCGCGCGTGATGTCCATGATTCCGACATCCCTACCCCAGGCGGGGCCCGAATGCACCGGGGACGTGACCAGAGGGCACCGGCAGGGCCGGGTCTTTACCCGATACCTGACATTACCGCCCTAGGCCTCGAACACCCTTCGGCCACCGACAAGGGTGAGCAGGACCTTGCCCTGCAGTCGCCTGCCGTCGAAGGGCGAGTTCCTCGACTTGGACCGCAAGGTCCCGGCATCGATCACGACGGGCGTGTCGGGGTCGAACAGGATCAGGTCGGCGGGCGCACCCTCTGCCAGCCGCCCTGCGGCCAGCCCCAGCAGCTCAGCCGGACCGGAGGTAAGGGGACGCAGGATCTGCAGAAGCTCCAGCCCGTCCTCATGATGCAGCGCCAGGGCGGCCGGCAACAGGGTTTGCAGGCCTACCGCCCCGGGGGCTGCCTCGGCGAAGGGGAGACGCTTGTCCTCGGCCGGTGCAGGGGAGTGGGCCGAGGTGATCACATCAATACGCCCGTCCCTCACGGCCTCGATGAGGGCCAGACGGTCGCTTTCGTCGCGCAGCGGCGGGTCCAGCCGGTAGAAGGTACGATAGTCGCCGATATCGACCTCGTTGAAGCGCAGGTGATTGATCGAGACACTGGCCGCGACCTCCAGCCCCCGCAGGCGGGCCCGGTCGAGGGTTTCCAACGCGCCGGCCGTGGAAATCTGGTCGATGAGGAACCGCACGCCGGTCTGCTCGACCAGCGCCAGATCGCGCTCCATCTGCATACGTTCGGCGATGGCGGGCACGGAAGAGAGGCCCAGCCGGGTGGCCAGTTCGCCCGAAGTCGCCACGGCGCCCTGCGACAGCCACGGATCCTGCGGGCGACAGGCGATCAGGGCGTTGAAGGCCGTAGCATAGGCCATCACCCGCATCAGCGTGCCGCTGTCGGCCATCACCCGATCAACGTCGGTAAAATAGAGGGCGCCGGCCTCCTGCATCAGGCCAATCTCGGCCATCAGCCTGCCTTCGCATCCCTGGGTGGCGGCACCGGCGGCAAGGATGTTCACAAGGCCAAGTGCGGCCCCGCGTCGCTGGATGAAGTCGACCATCGCCGGATCGTCGACCGCCGGTGCGGTGTCCGGCTGGATCACCAGCGTCGTCACGCCACCCGCCGCTGCCGACAGGGCCGCGGACTTGAGGGTCTCCTTCGGCTCGGCCCCGGGTTCGCCGGTCTTGACCCGGATGTCGATCAGGCCGGGGGACAGACACAGGCCGGCCGCGTCGATCGTCTCTGCCTCATCGGACGGCAGAAACGCAGGGCTCCTGACGACCTCGGCGATCCGGCCATCCTCGATCCGTACGGCGCCGGGCCCGTCATGGTCGCTGGCCGGGTCCAGCAGGCGGGCATTCACGATCCAGACGGGGGCGGTCATTGGCCGGCCTCCTCGCGACGCAGGGACAGCCCCGCCAGCACGGCCATACGCGCCGAAACCCCCATCTCGACCTGGGTCTGGATCAGGGAGATCACCGGATCGTCGGCGATGTCGGAGTCGATCTCGACGCCGCGGTTCATCGGCCCGGGGTGCATGACCCGCACCCCCGGTGCCGCGACCTTCAGCTTTTCGCGGTCCAGACCCCAGAAGCGGTAGTACTCCCGCGTCGAGGGGACCAGCGCCCCCTGCATCCGCTCCAGCTGCAGGCGCAGCATCATGACCACGTCACAGCCTTCCAGTCCCTGACGCATGTCGTGGAACACCTCGCAGCCCCAGCGGTCGGCATCGCCCGGCACCAGCGTCGGCGGACCGACCAGCCGCACCCGCGCGCCCATCATCGACAGCAGGGCCACATTCGAGCGCGCGACGCGGCTGTGGGCCACGTCGCCACAGATGGCGACGGTCAGCCCGCCCACGTCGCCGAACTCACGCTTGAGCGTCAGCAGGTCGAGCAGGGCCTGTGTCGGATGTTCATGCCGCCCGTCGCCGGCATTGACCACGGCGCATCCCACCTTCTGCGACAGCAGATCGGCGGCGCCCGAGGCCGAGTGGCGCACCACCAAAATGTCGGGCTTCATGGCGTTCAGGGTGGCGGCCGTATCGATCAGGGTCTCGCCCTTGGCGACCGACGACGAACGCGGGCTCAGGCTGACCACATCAGCGCCCAGCCGCCGGGCGGCAATCTCGAACGAGGCACTGGTCCGGGTCGAATTCTCGAAGAACAGGTTCACGACCGTTTGCCCGGTCATCAGGTCCAGCGACTTGGCAGCGCCCTGATTCAGCTCGACAAAGCCGTCGGCCAGGTCCAGCAGCTCGCGCGCGGTCTGGGCATTCAGATCGGTGACGGACAGGAAATGGTCGCGGGGAAACGGCCTCAGCCGTTCTTGAATGACAGTCAGAAGGTCTGAGTCAGGGCGAGCCATCGACGGGCGGCTATAGTCGCATGTGCGACAAAACGAAAGCAGGAACCGCGATCAGCCGCGCAGACTGTCCAGCGCGCCCTGCAGGATCCAGGCGGCGGCATTGCGGTCCACCACCTGACCCCGGCGTGCCCGGCTCATGTCCATATCGTCGATCAGGAACCGCTCGACCGCCGTTGTCGACAGCCGCTCGTCCCAGAATGCGACCGGAATGTCCCGCAGCCGATCCAGATTGCGGGCAAAGGCGCGGCTGGACTGGGCGCGTGGCCCCTCGGACCCGTCCATATTGAGCGGCAGGCCGATCACCAGTGCCGTGGCCCCGCGACTGTCCATCAGGCGGAACAGGGCATGGGCGTCGTCGGTGAACTTCGTCCGGCGGATCACCTCGAGCGGCGAGGCGATCATGCGGGTGGCATCGGACGCCGCCACGCCGATGGTCTTGCTGCCGAGGTCGAGCCCCAGCCACGGTGTGCCGGGCAGGCAGTGGGCGGCGAGGTCGGGCAGGGCATGGACGGACACGTGCGAGGCGATAGGGCTTGCCGCCGGGACTGGCAAGGCGGAAGCTGGCCGAGGGAAACGGGAGGTCGGGTATGAAACGGATCATGATTGCGGGCACGTGTGGGCTGCTGATCAGCGGGCTTGCCGGGTGTGATCGCCTGTTGGCCGCGTGGGAAGGGTTCAACAATCCCGGGTCCGCCGTGCGCCCGTCGACGTCGACCGGCTCGGCCCCGGCTCCCGCCCCGGGGGGCGCTCTGGTCGAGGCCGGTCAGGCGGTCGTTCTTCAGCCCGAGACCGACGATGCGCTCCAGACCGCCGCCGCCGTGGTGGCGCTCGACTATCTGCCGGATCAGGGCGACCTGACCGCCAAGGTGTTCGGCACCGCCGGCGGCGATCCGGCCATGAACGGCCTCTACACCTACATCGCCTTCTTCAGCGGCCCGGCCGAGGGCTGGCGGGTGTTCCGCATCGGCGACTATCTGGACTACCAGATCCAGGCCGTATCGGCGGGCCGGGTCGAACTGCGCCTCGGCGAGAGCGTCATGGATCAGGCCACCAGCGAGATCAGCAGTCGCCGCACCGCCGTGATCGTCAGTTTTACGCCCGGCCCCGACGGCGGCGTGCCCGAAACGGTGACCGTCACGCCGGCGCGCTAGCCGCCGCCTTGTGAAACCGGGCCTGTCCCGCTAATCCCGCCGTGTCGGGCCGCGTGCCCGTTCACCCGTGTTGTGGAGAGGCCGGAATGGCGATCGACGCCGCGACGGTGCGCAAGGTGGCGCATCTCGCCCGTATCAAGACCCCCGAGGCGCGGCTGGAGCCGCTGGCCCGCGAGCTGAGCGGCATCCTGGACTGGATCGAGCAGTTGAACGAGGTCGATGTCGACGGCGTCGAGCCGATGACCTCGAACGTGGCCCAGCCCCTGCGCCTGCGCGAGGATGTGGTCACGGACGGCGACAAGGTCGCCGAGGTGCTCTCCAACGCCCCGAAGTCAGCGGATGGCTTCTTCGTCGTGCCCAAGGTGGTCGAATAGTATGTCCGACCTGACCAAACTGACCCTCAAGGCCGCGTTGGACGGGCTCAAGGCCCGCGACTTCTCCTCGGAAGAGATCACCCGCGCCTTTGTCACCAATATCGAGGCCGCCAATCCGGCCCTGAACGCCTATGTCGTCCAGACGACCGACAAGGCGCTGGACATGGCCCGCGCCTCCGACGCCCGGCTGGCCAAGGGGGAGGGCGGTGCCCTTGAGGGCGCGCCGCTG
>CAYNDG010000010.1:13255-15472 GCA_964395805.1 uncultured Brevundimonas sp. | reverse complement strand
GCCGTATCGATGGACGATGGCGCGCTGGAATATTCCAGCCACGGTATCAGCGCCCTGTTCGCCCAGAAGCGCAACTACGCCAGCCCCAGATTCTGGCGCATGATCGGCGATCTGCTGCGCTTCCAGAAGCAGGCGCCGCGCGACCTGGCCGAGCTGGAGCGCACCGGCGAGACCCTGGACGCCTACCTGACCCGCTCGGGCTATGGCCCCCTTTTCCGGGATGCCCATCTGCTGCCCCAGGCGGCGGCCATCTGGTCGTGCACCCTGGACCAGATGACGGACTATCCTGCGGCAGCCTTCATCCGGTTCTACATGAACCACAATCTGCTCAAATATGATCTGCGCCCCACATGGCGGACCGTCACGGGGGGCTCGCGCGAATATGTGACGCGCCTGCTGGCCGATTTCAACGGAACCGTCGTGACCAGCGCCGGGATCGAGAGCGTGGTCCGTGGTCGCGACGAGGCCGCCCTGCGGTTCGCGGATGGTCGATTTGAGCGGTTCGACGCCATTGTCCTCGCCACCCATTCCGATCAGGCGCTGCGGCTGCTCGAGGCGCCGTCGGCCCCGGAGCGCGAGCTGCTGGGCGCCATCGGATACCGCCCGAACCGCGCCGTCCTGCACCGCGACACCCGGCTGATGCCGAAGCGGCGCAAGGCGTGGGCCGCCTGGACTCACCTCGGCTATTCCGAGCGCGCCGGCGAAGGCGGCGTCACCTACTGGATGAACGAACTCCAGAGCCTTGAGGGTCCGCCCCTGTTCGTCAGTCTGAACCCGGCAGTCGAACCCTCCCCTGAAACGGTTCTGGGCGAGTGGGATTACGAGCATCCCGTCTTCAATGGCGCCGCGCTGGAAGCCCAGAAGCGGCTGTGGACCCTGCAGGGCCAGCGCAATGTCTGGTTCTGCGGGGCCTGGTTCGGATCGGGCTTCCATGAGGACGGGCTTCAGGCGGGTCTGGCCGTGGCCGAACAACTCGGCGGCGTGCGCCGGCCCTGGTCGGTCGACAATGAGAGCGGGCGCATCCATGTCGGCCCCTCGCCAGCCTCCGCCCTGGAAAGGGCCGCGTGACCTCACCGCCTGCCTTCGGTCTCTATGTGGGCGAGGTCACCCACCGGCGGGTGAGCCCCTTCGATCACCGCCTGCGCTACCGCGTCTATATGCTGCTGCTCGACCTCGATGCGGCCGAGGCCCGGCTGTCAGGCCTGAAATGGCTGCGGCCCGGGCGGTGGGGACTGATGCGCTGGAACGCCGCCGACTATGGGCGTAAGGGCGATGCCCGCCCGCTGCGCGCCCAGATCGAGGATCAGCTGTCCGGCGCGGGCATCGCTCTGGACGGTGGCCCGATCCGGCTGCTGACCATGCCGCGCATCCTGGGCTACGGCTTCAATCCGCTCAGTGTCTATTTCTGCTACCGCCCCGACGGCGGCCTGGCGGCGCTGGTCTATGAAGTCTCCAACACCTTTGGTGAGCGGCACAGCTATCTGATCGCCCGGCCCGAAGGCGACCGGGGCGACGGGCGGCAAACCGCGCCCAAGCGCTTCTTTGTCAGCCCCTTCATGGACATGGGCATGACCTATGACTTCATCGTCCGCCCGCCGGGTGATGAGCTCTCGGTGACGGTGAACGTCCGGCGCGGCGAGGCCCCCGTCCTGACCGCGACTTTTGCCGGGCAGCACCGGCCGCTGGACGACCGCCATCTGAGCCGCGCCTTCTGGTCCCATCCCCTGCTGACCTGGAAGGTGATCGCCGCCATTCATTGGGAAGCCATCAAACTGCTGTTCAAGGGGGCGCGGTACCGCGTTCGTGGCGCCCATCCGGCTGATCCGGTGACACACGGCACGGTCCTGTGACCGCCCCCGGGGTTGCCCCTCGCGACCGGTCACACTAGAGACCGAACAGACAGACCCAATTTCATCAGGCGATGAAAATAAGAGGACGCGATGAGGAAACTCTACCCTGACGCCAGAAGCGCGCTCGAAGGCCTGACCTTCGACGGCATGACCGTGATGGCCGGCGGCTTTGGCCTGTGCGGCATTCCCGAGAACCTGATCGCGGCGCTGCGCGACAGCGGCACCAGGGGGATGACGGTCATCTCCAACAATGCGGGCGTCGACGGCTTCGGCCTCGGCCAGCTGCTGGAAACCCGCCAGATTAAAAAGATGATCAGCTCCTACGTCGGCGAGAACAAGGAGTTCGAGCGCCAGTACCTGGCCGGTG
>CAYNDG010000010.1:0-13215 GCA_964395805.1 uncultured Brevundimonas sp. | reverse complement strand
CGAGCGCATTCGGGCCGGTGGCGCGGGCATCCCGGCCTTCTTCACCGCGACCGGGGTCGGTACCCTGGTCGCCGAGGGCAAGGAGGTCCGCGAGTTCGAGGGCCGCCAGTACGTCATGGAAACGGGCCTGGTCGCCGACCTGTCGATCGTCAAGGCCTGGAGGGCCGACGGTCGGGGCAATCTTCAGTTCCGCAAGACGGCCCGCAACTTCAATCCGATGATGGCCACGGCCGGCAAGGTCACCGTCGTCGAGGTCGAGGAAATCGTGCCCACGGGCACGCTGGACCCGGACCAGATCCACACCCCCGGCATCTATGTCGATCGCCTGATCAAGGGCACTTTCGAGAAGCGCATCGAGCAGCGCACCGTCCGTCAGAGAGAGGGAGCCTGATACATGCCCCGCACCCGCGAACAACTGGCCGCCCGCGCCGCCCGCGAGCTCCAGGATGGCTTCTACGTCAATCTGGGCATCGGCATTCCGACCCTGGTCGCCAACTACATCCCGCACGGCATGGAGGTCACCCTTCAGTCCGAGAACGGCATGCTGGGCATGGGGCCCTTCCCCTATGAGGACGAGGTTGACCCCGACCTGATCAATGCCGGCAAACAGACCATCTCGGAAATCCCGGAGACCAGCTATTTCAGCTCGGCCGACAGCTTTGCCATGATCCGCGGCGGCCACATCAACCTGTCGATCCTTGGGGCCATGGAAGTGGCCGAGAACGGCGACATCGCCAACTGGATGATCCCGGGCAAGCTGGTGAAGGGCATGGGCGGCGCCATGGACCTCGTCGCAGGCGTCAAGCGCGTGGTCGTGGTCATGGAACACGCCAACAAGCACGGCCAGTCCAAGGTGCTGAAAGCCTGCACGCTTCCGCTAACGGGTACAGGCGTGGTCAGCCGCATCATCACCGACCTGTGCGTCTTTGACGTCAAGCCGGACGGCACGGGCCTGGAGCTGATCGAACTCGCCGACGGCGTCACCGTGGAAGAGGTTGCGGCAAAGACCGAGGCGACCTGGACAATTTCCGAAAATCTGAAGTCGCTGGCATAGTGCCTCCAATCGGCCGGAACAGGCCGAAGTGGAGGGTGATGTGATGGCAGATGGTAGCGGACGCTATTTCGGTATTCCCGAGCCGGATTCCGAACGTCTGCAGCATATGCGGGCCGAGCTGGAGGCGGACGAGACCACGGCCTTTGGCGAACGCTCCCGCCAGTCGGTTCGCGACTGTCTTGATCGCCTGCTGTCAGAAGCCCGTACCGGCGACTTGACCGAAGCCGGCGCCCGCATCAGCCATCTGATCGCCTGCGTTGAGGGCCTCGGGCCTTCCGCGCTCGAGCCGCGCCGCGGCCTCGCTGGTCTGTTCGACAGTCGCGGCGGCCGATTGAAGCGTTTTCGTGCCGCCTTTCAGGCCTCGTCCCGGACCGTCCGCGACAGCCTGGCCGACATCGACGAGCGGCTCGGCGGCGTTGAGACCCGCGGGCGTTCGATCGAGGGGGCCCTGGACGCCCTGCGCGAGGCTGTGCGCGAGATCAACGGGCATCTGACCGTGGGGCGGGCCGCCATCGCCCCGCACCCGGCGGCAACGGCCGAAACCGAAGCGGTCGAGGACCCTGACGTGGCGCTGCGCCATCGGCTGAAGGATCTGGACGGTCACAGGCTTGCGGGGGTTTCGGCATTGCCGGTGGCCCGGGCAATCCAGAACGCCGATGCCTGGGCCGCGTCTGCCCTGCGGCGCGCCGGCCCCGCCTTGCAGGCCTGGCAGGAGGACTGGACCGGGCGTCTGGGGCTGGACCGGAAACGTCCACGCAAGGTGCGCCCGGACGTCGGAGAGCTCTCGGCCAGCCGGGACCGGCTCCTTGCGGCGCTCTCGCGTATCCGGGCCGAGGTCACCCAGGCCCAGGAACGACGGCAGGCCCAGGTGAGCCGCCTCGAGGCCCTGCGCAACGGGTGACGCCTATTCCGCGCTTGCAGCCCGGGACGCATTGGCCTGAACCCAGGCCACGATCTGCTGGTTCAGGGTCTGCGTCGCCGTATCATAGGCCGCAACGATCGCGCCCAGCCGGTTGTCGGACGCGGGCTGCCGGACCGAGAAGATTTGCTCCGAGACGACGGTCCGTCCGGGCATGCTGAGCAACCGGGCCCGGGCGGAGATGACGACCGTCGGTACGGCGCCGGGCGCCGAATAGCGTGTCTCGAAGGTGGTGATGTCGACGTCCAGCCCGGCGTCGGCCCGCGTCAGTTCCCGTCCGCCGATCAGCCGTACGCCCGAAGCCCCGGAGCCGAACGCCGTTTCCAGACTCTGGGCGTAAAGCTTGTCTGCGTCGGACACCCAGCGGGCCCCCGCCAGATACGCCGCCTCGTTTCCGGTCACTGACAGGATGCGTTGTCCGGCCACCGCTTCGGGGAACTCGACCCGACGGAGGGACACCTGCACGCTCGCCGTACTCCGCTCCCCGACATAGGGGCTGTCGAGCGGGCCGAACCGGTAAAGCTGGACGGGATCCGGCGTCGACAGGAGGGCGCATCCCCCCAGCACGGCGCCAAGACCCGCGAGGGTGATCGCACCGGCGACCCGCTGCCGGGCCCGCTGCAGGGTCCGAATGTTCATGGCTGAACCTCCAGCTCATTGGATGATGGCCGCGAGATGAACTCGCGCGGGCTTCTGCGGACCTCTTCGACAAGGCTCTCAAGCGATCGGGTCGCCTCATCAAGGCCGCGGATCGCCTCTTCCAGCTGCGGAAGGCCGCTGGCGGCGAAATCGTTGACCGGTCCCTCCAGGTTGGCGATCACGCGGTTGGCGGACTCGGCGGCCTGGACAACCTGCTCGGCTGCGCGGTTCATATTGGCGACGGCCTGCTGCCCGTCGGTCTCCACAAGTCTCCGCGCGGACTCACCCAGCGCCTGATACTCGGCCATGGCCGCATTTGCCCGGATCAGGGCCTGCTCCAGTTCGGCGAACATGGTCTTGCGCGCCTCCAGCTCGGTGCTGATCGACTCGATATTGCGCAGACTGACCGAGAAGGACCGGATGTTCTCATCCGACAGGACCCGGTTGATCCGGTTCAGGGCGTCGACGGTCTGGGCCAGAACCGTTCCTGACCCCGACAAAAGCTCGGCGATCGGACTTGGCTGGCTCTGCAGGACCGGAACCACATTGTTCGGATACTGGCTTTTCAGCAGGGCGCTGCCCTCGGTCCCGGCGGTAATCTGGATGTAGTTGAGGCCGGTGATCCCCTGGGGCTCAAGCTGGGCGCGCGACGTCACGCGCACCGGCGTCGTCGCATCAATCCGGATGCGGGCAACGACCTGGTCGCCCTTCTCCGGGTCCAGCCTCAGGTCGGTGACAATCCCGACCCGAATGCCGTTGAAGTGCACCTCGCCCCCCTCCGACAGACCCCGCACCGGTCCGTAGAAGACGATGTCATAGAGGTCGTACTCTTCGTTGAACGACAGGCGCGCCAGCCAGATCGAGAAGATGATCAGGGCCGCGGCCAGGGCGACCGTGGCGATGCCGACTGCGGCGTAATGGGCGTCTCTTTCCATATCCGTGTGGCTCCTCAGCCGGTCCTGTGGGCAGCGCGCCCCCGCGGACCGTGGAAATATTCCCGGATCCAGGGATGATCCGAACGCTCAAGTTCGGCAACGGTGGCCTTGGCCACCACATGTTTGTCCGCCAGCACCGCGACCTTGTCGCAGATGGCGTACAGGCTATCCAGATCGTGAGTGATCATAAAAACCGTCAGGTCGAGATCATCCGCCAGCGACCGGATCAGCTCGTCAAATGCCGCCGCGCCGACCGGGTCCAGTCCTGCCGTCGGCTCATCCAGAAACAGCAGCTCCGGATCGAGGGCCAGGGCCCGGGCAAGCCCCGCGCGCTTGCGCATGCCGCCGGACAGTTCGGCCGGCTTGAGATAGTGGGACTCCGGTCCGAGACCGACGAGGGCGATCTTCATGGCCGCGATGTCCTCGACGAGATCGCGGGGCAGCCGGGTGTGCTCGACAAGGGGTGACGCCACATTCTGCAGCACAGTCAGGGACGAGAACAGGGCACCCTGCTGAAACAGGACCCCCGTCCGGCGTTCGATATCGGCGAGTTCGGCCTTGGTCGCCGCGGCCATGTCATGCCCCAGCAGGCAGACCTGGCCGGCATCCGGCTCCTTGAGCCCGATGATGGAGTTGAGCAGCACCGTCTTTCCGGTACCCGAGCCGCCCACGACCCCGAGCACCTCCCCCCGCTCGACGTCGAGGTCAAGGTCCCGATGGATGACGCGCTCGCCGAACTGGCTGAGCAGGCCTCGCACCTCAATCACCCTGTCCGGTGCCCCGGTCATATGCCCAGCTCCAGGAAGATCAGGGCGAAGATGGCGTCGAGCACGATGATGGCGAAGATGGCCTGCACCACCGCGGCCGTGACCCTCCGCCCCAGTGACTCCACATCGCCCGACACCGCCATGCCCTGTCGACACCCGATCGCCGCCACGACGACGGCGAAGACCGGCGCCTTGATCAGTCCCACGAACAGGTGATTGCCGATGTCCGGGATCACCGTCATC
The DNA here is from genome assembly GCA_964395805.1 of uncultured Brevundimonas sp. GTDB lineage: Bacteria > Pseudomonadota > Alphaproteobacteria > Caulobacterales > Caulobacteraceae > Brevundimonas. The sequence goes on along the minus strand of CAYNDG010000010.1, from coordinate 8,658 downwards.
CGCTGGATGAAGAAGTCAGGTCCCAGGGACAGCTGGCTCCAGGCCACCATCGCCCCTCCGAACAGACCCGCCACCATGGCCACAAAGGTCAACAGGGGCAGCATGAAAACCATGGCGGCCAGACGCGGAATGACGAGGGCCTGAAACGGATCGACGCCCATCACCCTCATGGCATCGATCTCCTGGTTCATCTTCATCGACCCGATCTCGGCCGCAAAGGACGAGGAGGAACGGCCGGCCAGCAGTATGGCCGCGATCACCACGGCAAATTCGCGCAGCACAGATATGGCGATGAGCTCGACAGCGAAGACGTCGAAGCCGAACTGCTGGAGCAGGTCAGCGCCGATAAAGGCCACCACCGCGCCGATGAAGAAGGCCGTGATCGCGATGATCGGAATGGCATCAAGACCGGCCCGTTCGATCTGACTGACCCAGGCCGGCCAGCGGATCCGTCCGGGACGTCTCAGGGCAGAGCCGGTCGCCGTGATCAGCCGGCCGAGGAACGCCATCGAGAGGAGGGCCTCGCCGCCGACATCATGCACGCCGAGGCCAATCTTGGCGAACATTCGGGTCATGCCGGAGGAACGCCTCGGAGCAGTTGTTCCGTCACACTCGACCGCCCTGACACGGGCATAGATGCGACCGGCCCCGGGGCGGGTCGACCAGGCGTCAGACGGCAGTTGGCTGGCAGCTGCCCGCGCGAGGACCAGGGCCCCGGTCGTGTCGAAACGGCCGAGTCCCGAGAGATCCATCGCTGTAACCGACGCCGAGCCGAGGGCTGATTGCAGACGCGGTCCCAGCATTCCCCGGAGCGGTGACAGGCCGGCAACCGTCCAGTCCCCGGTCAGGCGGAGACGGACGCCGTCCCCCTCGGTGTCAATCTGAAAATCGGCCGTCGCCATGCTGCCTTAAGTAGAGCGGATACCGCGATTTGCCCATGTGCAATTCACGCCCGCAGGCACGGCCAGCCGTCATCCCCCGGTCGATGTGTCAAATGCGCCAGGCGGCGCCGGGTTGCGTTCAGCTCAGGAAGTTCAGCAGCGACACCTGGCGCAACTGGTTGATCACCTGCGCCGACGCCTGGATGGCGACCTGCGACAGCTCCAGGTCCGTCAAGGCCTGGGCCAGATCCGCATCCGTCTTCTTCGCCAGAATCTCGTCCAGAGCGACCTTCTGGGTAGTCTGCGCCGCGAGGATCGAGTCGACCCGGTTCTGCAGTGAGCCGTTCCGGGCGCCGAAATTGGTCACCGTCTCCCGCGCATTGTCGAGCCGTGTCAGCTGGGCTGTCAGGAAGTCGCGCGTGGCGTCGTCCATGCCACCGTTCATGGGCGTCGCTTCATGGAACAGCTGTATGTCGCGGAAGATCTCGAAGGCGGCTGCGCCGATATCGCTGGCCAGAAAGCCCGTCTCCATCAGCGTACCCTCGTCGAGGCGCGAGACCTGTTTCAGGCTGTCGTTGACGAAGGCGCCAGAGGCGGCCGGCAAGTCCGCCAGGTCCGCCAGCGTCATGGCCGTCACCGGGGGTGTGGCGCTCTGGCTGCCGGCAAACAGATAGCGGTTCTGGTGGCGGGCATTCAGCCCGTCCTGGGTAATCTGATAATGGCCCTGCAGCTCGAGCATCAGCCCGTCAGTTCGGCCGCTCGCGAGCGCAGCAGCAATGGCCTCCCGCGCTCCCCCTACGCCCTCGGCGACGCGACCAAGGGCCAGACTCTGGGTTCCGAGACGCGATGCAACGGACTCGCCGGTTTCGATAAACCCCTGGATCCGGCTCTGGGTCGACTTCAGCGCAGTCAGGGTTTCAGAGCTCCGGCCAAAGCCGGACAGATCGGTGGCCACCTTCTGGGTGGAGACGCGCTCCTGGGCATTCTGTGCACGGGTCTGGGCTGCCATCAGGTCAAGCAGCGCCGACTGGTAGTTGCCGAAGGTGGATACCCGGTTCATCAGACGATCCCCAGCAAGGTGTCGTAGAGTTCCCGCGCCGCCTGGATCAGCCGCGCAGAGGCATTGAAGGCCTGCTGATAGGTCGTCATCAGAACCAGCTCCTCATCCAGGTTGACGCCTTCATACGCCCGCTGCCGCGCATTGGCCTCACTGTGCAGGGCGGCGGCGCTATCCCGCGCCGTCTTTGTCAACGCAGCCCGACCCCCGATGTCTCCCGCCAGTTCAGACGCATAGCGCGAGACCGAGATCAGTCCGCCGAGCGAGTCACCCGCGCTCTGGAACACGGCATTGATCTGGCCCGCGTCCGCGAGGGCCAGCGCGCCCCGACCGTCGCCACTGGTCAGGCCGGTGGCGCCAATCCCTGCGGAAAAGTCGAACCGGGCCAGCCCGAGGTGCCCGGGGCTTTGCCGGATGTCGGTGCGCAGGGTGTAGCCGTCCGCGCGTGAGGCCCGGACACCGCCCCCGATGCCGAACAATTCGGTGATCGAAACGCCTGAGGGGACCTGGGTCGTGCGATCCGCGAGCACCGACATCCTCGGCGCGGGCGTGCTCAGGGCGGCGAAGCTCAGCGTCCCATCCGCGGCATTGAGTACGAAACTTCCGAAACGGCCGGCGCCGGTGGCCGGGTCATTCAGCGCCGCCAGCAGATCCGCAACCGTGCCCCCCGCCGGGATCGCCACGGTCACATCGCGCATCTTGGCGCCGGCTTCCCCTGTGAACCGAAGGGTCAGGGTCTCTCCTGCCGTAAAACCATGGGAAGAGGCCAGCGTCAGTCCGGTCTGGTAAATGGCCGGTCGGTCGGTCGAGATCAGGTCGTTCAGGCCGAAGAAGTGCGAGAATCCCCGGCCGATCTTTTGCGACGGGTTGGCGGGGTCGTCTGCCACCACCATCCCGTTTGAACCGGTCGCCGACAGGCTCAGGGCTCCGCCCGTAAAGCTGGCCGTGGCCGCGCCGCCCAGTTCGGCATTCAGTGTCGCGAGAAAACCGGCCGGCGTGGTCGCGGTCCCGTTGATGGTGATCGTGCCGCCCGAAAAGACGATGTCTGCCCGCGCCTGGACCTGACCCGCCGGGTTGGTGACAGCGATCACGGTATTGCCAGAAAATCCGCCAAGGGCCGACTCGAGGGACTGACCGACATTTCGACCGGTCAGGGTCGTGGGAGCCGGGATCGACGAATTGGCATTGTGGGCCCGGTTCAGTTCGTCGGCCACGCGGGTCAAGAGCTCGGCAAGACGCTCTGCCGCCTGGGGCGCCTCAACGTCCCGGGTGTCCACCAGCCCCTTGATCTCACCGGAGGTAATGCTCTCCAGCAACGGGCGCTTCTGACCTCGGGGCTCCGTGACCCAGATTTCGTTGAAGGCCGTCTCGGCATTGACGGTGCCTGCGCGGTGATACTCGAGCGTCGCGTGGCCCTCGCCGGCCAGCAGTACGCCTGCCCCCGTGCGAATGGAAACCCCGCCGACCGACCGGACCGAGACCCGGACATCCATCAGTTCCGAAAGCTGACCGATCAGCGCCGCCTGGGCCGTCTCGGCGCCGGAGCCGTCACCGCCCACCGCCGTCGAGCGCGCGATCTCGATGTTCAGCGCCTCGATCTGTTCCAGCAGCGAATTGGCCTTCTGGACCGCGCTCTGAATCCGTCCGTCAGCATCCTCGCGAACAGCCTGGATCTGCCCGGCAATGCGGTTGCCCTCATCGAACAGGGCCTGCGTCCGGAACAGGGCCTCCTGCCGACGTGGAGATGACATCGGATCTTCCGCTGCAGCAGCAAAGACGGAAAAGGCCTGATCGACCTGGGCAAAAAAACCGCCGTCGCCACCGGGATCCCCGAACAGGCCCTGCAGCCGGTCATAGAGCTCATAGCGAACGGATTGGCGGGCCGCATCCGCGCCCGCATTGAAGCTCGCAGCCTGGAGGAAGCGGTCTGTAGCCAGACGGATCCGCGCGACTTCCACCCCCGAGCCGACACCCTGGCTGACGAGGGTCTGCTGCTCGGCGATCTTGCGGACATAGCCGGGCGTGTTGACGTTGGACACATTGTCCGAAACGACCCGGAGCTGCGCCTGCGCCGCCGTCAGCCCGCTGTTGGCCGTGTTCATGATGGCGTTGATCGACATCAGCGGGCCTCCTGCGCGTCGTTACCCGGCAAGCTCTTCCCGCACGCCTGCGCAATTTGCCCGGCGGACCCGAAGAGCCATTTAGCCAACTGACTGTATTTATTGAGAGTCATGATTCCACGGCCATTCACCTGACCGGACGCCGCGCAAACGGCGGGCCAGTTGGTCCCGTCCCGGGCCGGGCAAGATCACCGGGCAAGAAACGTCCGTGAGCGCGGCAAGATTCGACCCGGCCCCGGCCGTCGTCCCTTCCACGCAATCGCCCCAGCGTATTGTTATATCTATCTTTTATGACCTGCTGGCGTCTGGCCCAGCCTTTGCGACGAAGCCGCCGAGCCTGGTCTGTCCGGGCACAAAGTCGACGGAGGGGCTCGGCCCGATGCGTGCGGATAGTCTGTTCACAGCCCTGCAAGGCGGGTCGGCCGGAGAGGCCGTCACCCGTTCAACCGGGCGTGCGGGCGACGGTCCGGACGGCACTGACGCTTTTGCCACCATGCTCAGCCGGGGTCAGGCTGAAGACGTGCGGCCCGCCCGTGCCGGGCGCGGTGAACGCCCCTCGGCGGCGGGCACCGGGGGCGCAATGCCCGTCGCCGAAGACGGGGACGCGACGGAGACCGGCACCGCGGGTGCGACCACCGGCATCCTCGATGCCGAGGGCCCCCAGGTGCTGCCTCACGCTCCGCCGGTGATCGACAGGGCGGACGAGAAGGGTGGTACCGGACCGCAGATCCTGCCCGGCGAGCAAGACAGGTTCGAAAGGCCGGACCCTCCGGTGCTTCCTCACAACCCGCCCGTAAGCGACCCTTCGAAGCTCAAGGATCGCGCGGGACCGCAGATTCTGCCCGGTGGCACGACGGCGTCGGGCGGCGGCAAGGGCACACAGCTGCCCCAGATCAATCCCGGCCTGCCGACCGGTGGCGCCGCGACGGCAGATGACGACATCAACGGACCGGTGGCGGACGGCGCCACGGCCACCGGCCAGGGTGCGGCGGGAACGCTGGCCGACGGTGAGGCCCTGATCGCCCTCCCGCCCGCCGTCATGCGCCGGCTACTGGCGACCCACGACGCCCGGGAGAACGGCAAGACGGGGGAGTCTGGGCGGTCGACGGACAAGGGTGCCGGCGCGAAGGTGGCCCCGACCGGTGATGCCACGGGCCCCGCGCCTCAGGGGGCGACTTCCGTGGCTCCGTCTCCGGGGTCATCGGCCTCATCGACTCCTGCCTTGTCGACCGCGGGGCAGGGCTTTCGGCCCACGCCCGACCTCACCGTTGCCGTCGCCGTCCCGCAGGGAAACTCGGAGACACCGGCGACGCCCGGCTCCGACACCGGCGCTGCCGACCTGTTCAGTTCGGCCCTTGCCTCGGCTGATCGTGGAAATGGTCTCTCGACCCTCTCGCGGGCCACAGTCGAAACCACTGCCCTGATCGCCGCCCAGATCCAGAACCGCCTCAATGGCCGGTCGACGCGATTTGAAATGGCCCTGACCCCCGAGGGGCTGGGGCGCGTCGATGTCAGCCTCGAGATCGACAGTGACGGCAATCTGGCGGCGCGCCTGGCCTTCGACAATCCGGCCGCGGCAGCGGACCTGCGCGGCCGTGCGGACGAATTGCGTCGACAGCTGGAACTGGCAGGCCTGCATCTTGAAAGCGACGCCCTGCTGTTCACCGAGCGCGATCCCTCGTCGGGGGGCCACACGTTCTCCGGATTTGATCGCAAGCCCTTCACGCGGGCAGCCGCTCTCAATGCCGAAACCGACGGCGCGTCAGCCGGCGCTGCTGTCTGGCAACCCCTCACCCTGGCGCGTGATCGCGTCGATCTGAAGGTCTGACCCCATGGTCGATGCCATTTCCACCAACTCCGCCGCAAGCCGGATCAATGCGGGCAACACCAGCCTGTTCAGCAATTTCGAAACCTTCCTCAGCCTGCTGACGGCACAGCTGAAAAATCAGGATCCGCTCTCCCCGGTGGACTCAACCCAGTTTACCGCCCAGCTGACCCAGATGGCGGGCGTCGAGCAGCAGCTGCTGACGAACGATCTCCTGACCAGCCTGCTGGCAGCCCAGCAAGGCTCCGGACTGAGCACGGCTGCCACCTATATCGGCAAGGATGCGACGGCGGTCTGGTCCGCCACGCGCTTCGAGGACGGCAAGGCGGCCTGGAGCTATGAACTGAACGGAAATGCCAGCGAAGTGACCCTGCAGGTGCTGGACGGCCGAGGAAACGTCGTCTGGACAGGCGCAGGACCGGGCAAGACCGATGGTGTTCACGACTTTGCCTGGGATGGTCGCACGACCGGCGGAGGCCAGGTCGCTGACGGCGGCGTCTACACGCTCAAGGTGTCGGCGAGGAGCGCGGGCGGCGCGACGATCGACAGTCAGGTCCTGATCCGTGGTCGCATCTCCGGGGTCGAGCTCTATGACGGCCAGCCCTATCTGACCGTCGGCAGTTCGATCTTGCCGCTCAGCAGCGTGATCGCCCTGCAGGAACGCGCCGCGGTCGGCACCACCCCCTCCGATCCCGAAGACGACGAGAGCCTGCTGGCCTCTGTTGCTTCGGCCCTGAACCCTCTGAAATTCCTGTCTTAAGGAGAGTACCTCATGAGCATCAACAGCGCCCTTCTGGCCGGCGTCTCGGGCCTGACCGCCAACTCCGCCGCCCTCGCCGCCATCTCCCAGAACATCGCCAATGTGAACACGGTGGGCTACAAGCGGACGACCAGCGAGTTCGCTACCGTAGTCAACAGCCAGAGCCGGGGCAGCGGCTATTCGGCAGGGGGCGTCCAGTCAGCGGCGCGGCACTTCACCAGCCAGAACGGGCAGCTTCAGCGGACGACCTCGTCGACCGATCTCGGCATCGCGGGTCAGGGCTTCTTCGTCGTGACGGAGAAACCCGAAAATCTCGAAGTGACGGATTCCCGTTTGTTCACCCGCGCCGGCGCCTTCCGCGTCGACAATCTGGGGTATCTCAAGAACACGGCGGGTCTCTATCTGCAGGGCTGGCCGGTCGATGCGAACGGCGACATTGCTACCGATCCGTCGGATCTGTCCCGGCTTCGCACAATCAACGTCGGCTCGGTCGGTGGCACGGCGGAAGCGACCACCCGCATCCAGCTGAACGCCAACCTGAAGTCCAGCCAGGCCATCTCGAGCGAAGCGACCGACGCAGCCGCCGTTCCCCCCGGACCCACGGCCTATGACCCCGTGACCAACTCCATGGCCATGTGGAATCCCGAGACCGGTGCGGGCGTAAAGCCGGATTTTGAGGTGACCATTCCCGTATCGGACTCCAAGGGCGGACAGCGCACCATCGCGATGTCCTTCCTCAAGAGCACCGTGCCCAACCAGTGGTACGCCGAAATTCGCGCCATCCCGGCCTCGGACGTCGTCTCGGGCACCGGCCTGGCCAATGGCCAGCTCAAGACCGGGCTGGTAGCCTTCACCCAGGACGGCCGTCTGGACGTTTCCGCCATGGAAGCCCTCGGCGCCCAGGCCCTGTTCGCCGACCCCGCCAATGCCACCCTGAACTTCGGCTCATCAAGCTCTGCCGCACCTGGCGCCGGAGAGTTCAACTGGGCTGCAGGTCTGGGCATTGACGAACAGTCCCTCGCTTTTGACCTCACCGCTGCCGCGGGTGGCCTGACCCAGTATGACAGTGCCTCGGTCGTCCAGGCCACGATCACCAACGGCACGGCCTTCGGCAATCTGAGCGAGGTCAAGATCGACGAGCGCGGTTTTGTGACCGCCATTTTTGACAATGGCGTCACGCGCAAGATCGCCCAGGTCGCCATCGCTACCTTCCCCAGCGCTGACAGCCTGACCGAGACGGCCGGCAATGCCTATCGGGTCAGTCAGGGGTCGGGGACCTTCAACCTGAAGACGGCCGGATCGGGGGGCGCCGGCTTCATCGGTGCCTCGCAGCTGGAAGCCTCGACGGTTGACCTGTCGGCTGAGTTCACCGGCCTGATCACTACCCAGCGGGCCTATTCGGCTTCCTCCAAGATCATCACCACCGCCGATGAGATGTTGGCCGAGCTGATCAGCATCAAGCGCTGATCCGTTGGCGGATAAGGGGAAAGTCGATGCGTAAAATGGCCCTTTCAGACTCGCGACGGACGCCCCGGCGGCGGCGGCGCATTAGCCCTTCCTTCACCACGACGCTTAAACGGCCTTTAGCGCCAGAGGCTTATGGTTCTGCTCAGTGATGGTGGTGAAAGAGGCATAAGCCCATGTTGCAAGAGCGACGACTGAACAAGGACGGTGAAGCCTATGTGGTCGGCCCCACGGGCACGCCGTTGACCCTGCGCGATCTGCCGCCGGTCAACACGGACCGCTGGGTGATCCGTCGCAAGGCCGAGGTCGTGGCGGCTGTGCGCGGAGGGCTGCTGAGCCTTGATGACGCACTGGCACGCTATCGCCTGACCGCAGAGGAATTCCTGGCCTGGCAGAAGGCCATCGACAAATGGGGCATGCAGGGCCTGCGCACGACGCGGATCCAGCATTACCGCAACTAGGCTTTTCTTCTCCCCGAAAGCTTGAGATGGCCGCTCCTGCGACGCAGGGGCGGCCATCTGCGTATGCGAGCCTCGAAAAAGTCGGCCGGG
>CAYNDG010000009.1:0-16094 GCA_964395805.1 uncultured Brevundimonas sp. | reverse complement strand
TGACGGCCAAACGCCCGGCCGACGGCATCGACCCCCATGCGGCCTTTGCCCTCTATGGCGGAGTGGCGACCCGCGACTATCAGCCGGATGAGGCGATCGAGCCATGAAGCACTGGCAGCGCACCCTGGTCGGCCCGGAGGCCCCGCTGCGGCAGGTGCTGAAAGCCATCGATTCGGCGGGCGTCGGCATTGCCCTGGTGGTCGACGACGCCGGCGTTCTGGTGGGCACCCTGTCGGACGGGGATGTGCGCCGGGCCCTGATCAACGGGGCGGACCTTGAGCAGGCCTGTCACCCGTTCGTGCACACCACGCCGGTGGTGGCGCCGGACGGGCTGGAGGAGGGGGCCGCCCTGACCATGCTGCGGGCGCGCAAGCTGCGCCAGTTGCCACGCGTGGACGAAGCCGGGCGGGTGACGGGTCTCACGACCGTCGGCGACCTGCTGGATGTGCCCGAGCGGCCCGAGGCGGTGGTGATCATGGCCGGCGGCCGGGGCGAGCGGTTGGCCGAACTGACCCGCACAACGCCCAAGCCCATGCTGAACGTGGGGCCGCGCCCGATTCTGGAGACCATCGTCTCAAGCCTGGCCGTGCAGGGGTTCCGCCGGATTTTCCTGTCGGTGAACTATAGGGCCGAACAGATCGTGGCCCATTTCGGCGACGGCAGCGACCGGGGGCTGTCCATCGGCTATCTGCGCGAGGACCAGCCGCTGGGCACCTGCGGGGCGCTGTCGCTGCTGCCGGCCGAGGTCGAGGGGCCGGTGCTGGTCACCAATGGCGATGTGCTGACCCGCGTCGACTATGGCCAGGTGATGGACGGCCACATCCGGGACGGCGCGGCGGCCACCGTGGTCGTGCGGGATTATGAGATGCAGGTGCCCTTCGGCGTGATTCGGGCCGCCGACGGCCGGATCAGCGGCATTGAGGAAAAGCCCAGCCAGGTCTTTAACATCAATGCCGGGGTCTATGTGCTATCGAGGGCCGCTCTGGCCCTGATTCCCGCGAACCGGCCCTATGACATGCCGATGCTGATCCAGGCCCTGATCGATGCGGATCAGCCGGTCAGGCCGCACCGGGCCGAGGGCTACTGGCTGGATATCGGGCGGCCGCCCGACTACGACCGCGCCAATGCCGAATTCGGCGCCGTATTCGGCGGGTGATCAGGCCCGGCGTGACGATCGGGCGACGCCGTCCAGCACTGCACAGCACAGGGTAAAGATGACGGCGATCGTCTCGGTTCGCATCGGATAGTCGGCGGCCGAGTGGGCGGCGATGACCAGCAGTGCCACAGAGGCTGCGCGCTGCAGGTCCCGCTCGAGACTGGCCCCGGCCCGCCATGCCTGCCAGGAACGGCGGCCCCACCAGACGAAGGTCGCCGCGATCAGGGCGATCCCCAGCCAGCCCGTGGTCAGCCACAGCTGGAGATAGTCGTTATGGGCCTGGTTGAAATAGGCCGCCCTCAGCGTATCGACCGGCTCATAGGAGCGATAGACGGCGTCGAAGGAACCGATGCCCGAACCCAGCGGCAGGAAGTCCTGGGCGGCCTGCGCCACGATCGGCCAGCTCTCGAATCGGAGATCGGTCGCCGGGTCGGTATCAAAGCGATCCAGAATGGGACCCAGGGCAAAAAGGACAATGATCCCGAGGGCGACGGCAGCCGCGCCTGCGAGAGCGATTACCGGGCGACTCGGTCGCCCCCGGCCCGAGGCCACCCAGGCGACCAGCAGACCGCCGACGAGGGCCGGGCCGGCGGCGAGGATGCCGAAGCGCGACCGGATGGCGGCGAGGGCCACAAGCACCAGGACGATGATCAGCATTCCGACCCACACCCGCAGGCCGGCATGAGGGTCGCGGCTGTTGAGACCGCTGCCCGCCAGCGCGGCGGCAAAGGGCACCGCCAGAAGACAGAGGGTCGCCATGTGGTTGCGGTTGGCGAAGAAGCCGACGAGGGAGCCGAAGTTGGTCGTCTCCCAGAGGTAGAAGGTGCGGCTGTCGAGCGTGATCTGCAGCGTACCCAGCATTATGCTGAGGATGACGAAGGCCATGACTCCCCAGATCAGCCGGGTCACGACGACACGGTCGAGCGTCAGCGCCGCGAGCAGCATGGCGACGGGGGGCAAGAGGGCGAGGAAGGACTGCCAGGTCCGGTCCGGGCTCAGCGACAGCGGCAGCCATTGCGGAGACACCTCCGCCAGTTCCAGCGCCAGTGCCGCCTGGTCACGTCCCGGCAAGGAGGCCCAGAGGCCAAGCGGAATCGGCAGCAGGTGAAAGAGGGGCAGAGCCATGGCCAGCCCGGCCAGGACCAGGAGGAAACGATGGTTCTGCCAGACGCCGGTCCGGATCAGCCGGACGATCGCCAGACCCATGACCGGAAGTGCAGCGAGCTCGATAACGGCCAGCTGCACGACGTGGGCGCGACTGGCACCCCCCAGGACCAAAGAAAAAGCCAGCAGGAGCGAGGCCGCTACGGCCAAGACATCCCACTGGCTTATTCGTTTCAGAATCGACCCACTCACTTACGCACTCGTGTACTGAGCGGGCGTCAAACTCTTACGGGCTGGTCGGCGCGTCGTCGTCCGAGAACACCGAGATCACGCCCACGAGGACGGCGGTGCCGATGAGCAGGACGGGCAGCGGGATTCCAGTGAACTCGTTGGCGGCATCAGCAGAGGCGCCGACACGATCACCGACGCGGACAACGGCGCTGTTATTGTTAGCGGCGACCGCTTGACCTGCGATGAGCAGCAGGCCAACCGAGGCTGCGGCGATGGTCTTACGCATGCAAATCCCCTTCAATCAAAGACAATGCGCGGGTTTCCCCGCTCCTGTGAGAATGTCTTTAGGTCGGACAGGTTGCACAAGGCAAGCAAAAAAGCCGTCTGACACGCCTGACAGGTGACTCCGGGGCACCCTGTTGCTCATGTGCATCCCTAGGGCGCGCGCTCAAGCGTCAGTTGTGAAAACCACATGACAATCCGGGTCCGGCGTCCGGTGCGCGCGGGCACCAGCTTGACGACCTGGGCCGAGCACCCCTCGGCCGGCACCACCACACGGGCCTGGAAGGGCACCCAGCCGGCCTCGCCCTCCCGCTCCAGATCAAAACGAACATCTGCTATGATTTCAGATGTTTCCAGGCACTGGACCCGCCATGCAAAGGTGGCGCGGCCGTCACCGGCTTCCAGCCTGTGGCGTCCCGACAAGCGGTAGGTGCCGGGCGCCATCAGAACCAGTTGCGATGCCAGATCCTGACCGTTGCGCGCGTCGTGAATCACCCGGAGCGCCGTAAGCTCAGGCCTCTGATCGTCGTTCAGCAGACCGACCGAGATACCGGGACCGACGCCGAGGTCCCATCCAAAGGGCAGAATCGACTCCCCGTCGGCGAATTCGCCATTCACGAGAATCGAATCGTTCGCCGGCCGGCCCAGGCTTTCGCGCACGGCCTTGAGGCCCGGAATCCGGCGCCCTGCGTAGAGGGCCTGGTACAGGGTCTGCAGCTCGGTATCCGAAAGCGGCGCGCGGCTTGACTCGAGGCCGACAGCCAGGCCGGCCAGAAGCTGCAGGCCGTTGGGCCGTCTGTAGAGGGAGTCGAGGTACTCGGCGCGCCATGAGGGCGATCCGGCCAGCTCGGAGACGAGATAGGCCCCGGCCCGGGGATCCAGTTCGGCCGCGGTCGAGAACAGGTTGAACACGAGCGGCCGGAGATCGGCCCGGCGCCTGACCAGTGTATCCGCATGGGCGAAGGCCGAGGCGTAGTCACCCTGTCTGAGGCGGCTCTCGATCAACCAGCTGTGGGCGGCGCTGTCCCGCAGGCTCCAGTTTCCCGCGAGGGTCATCAGCTCATCGGCCCGCTCCAGGCGGCCGGCCTCGGCCTCGGCCAGGGCCAGCACCCTGAGGGCCGGGACATCGAACGGGGCCCGGGCGAGGGACAGCCGGGCCAGATAGGCTGCGTCCTCCATGTCACCGGCCTGGGCCTCGACCTCGGCGGCGCGCGACAGGACGTCGGCAGAGCCGGGCGCGAGACGCACGGCGTGCTCGGTGGGGGCTCGCGCCGTCAGGGGCACGAGCGCCACCTGCCACCCCAGCCAGATGAGACCGACAGCCAGACCGACAGGCCAGAGGCTGTCGGCCCTGCTGCGAGGCCTTTCAGGGGAGCCGGATTCCAACATCAGGCGCCGCGCTTGGTCTTGCGCTCCGACTCGGCCCCGTAGGTATAGTCGTAGGCATAGTCATAGCCTTCGTGGCGGGTGCGGTGCGCCTGGAACTTGGTCAGCACGGCGCCGAGAACGCGACCACGGCTCATGGCCAGGCGACGCAGGGCCCCCCGGGCCTGCCGCCGGCCGGTGTTCCGCGACTCCAGCACAAACAGTGTGCCCTCGACCGACGAGGCCAGCACCGGCGCATCGGCAAAGCCGAGCACGGGCGGACCATCGATCACCACATGGTCATAGACGGCAAAGGCCTGGTCCAGCAGGGCCTGCAGCCGGACCCCGCCCCAGAGTTCCGCCGGGTTGGGCGGCAGGGGGCCACAGGGAATAAAGTCGAGCGTCGCATAGGGCGTCTTGCGCACCACGCCGGTCAGTTCCGACGCACCGGCGAGGAAGTTGCTCATGCCCTGGCTGTTCTCGATCTCCAGCACCCGGTGCATGGAGGGGTTGCGCAGGTCGCCGTCGACCAGCAGCACCCGCCGGCCGACGCGCGACAGGTTGAGGGCCGTGGCAAACGCCGTGGTGGACTTGCCTTCACCCGGACGGGCACTGGTAACCAGCAGCGATCGCGGTGCGCCTTGCGAGGTCGAGAACTGCAGGGCGGTCCGGAGCGAATAATAGGCCTCGGAGAAGGGAGACCGGATGTCCCGCAGGGCCTCGGTCGGCTCCTTTTCGCGGTCCAGCATCGGAATGATGCCAAGCGCGGGAATGCCCAGTTTGGTCTCCACGTCCTCCGGCGAGGTCAGACGGTCGTCCAGCGCCTCGATCAGGAAGGCCGCGATGATGCCCAGGGTCAGGCCCATGGTCAGGGCCAGCATGATATTCAGCGGCAGATTGGGGCTGGACGGGCCGCCGGGCGGGGTGGCGCGGTCGACCAGCGAAATGTTGTTTGTCGTCACGCCGCCGGTCACGCCCACTTCCTTGAAGCGTTGCAGCAGGCCGTCATACAGCTGGCGGCTGGTGTCCAGCTCGCGTTGCAGGATGTTGTACTGGACGCTGCGGTCGCCGAGATCCAGCACCTCGCCCTTGAGGGCATTGACCTGGTTCTGAAGGGACCGCTCCTGGTTCAGGGCGATCTGGTACTGGGCCCGAATGCCGTCACGGATCGAGGCGGCGGTCTCGCGGATCCGCGAGTCGAGTTCGTCGATACGGGCTTTCAACTCGACCATCTCCGGATAGTCGGGACGGAAGGTTGCCAGCTTTTCCTCGTACTGGGACTGGAGCTGGATCCGTTGCTGCACCAGGGCCTGGTAGGCGGCGTTGGCCATGACTTCGGGGATGCTGGCCAGCGGTGCATTCTGGGCCTGACGCCAGCGTTCCTCGGCGGCAATGCGCTCAACGCGCGCATTGCCGAGGGCCTCGTTCAGAGTGCCGAGGCTGGTGGAGACGAGCGAGCGACCCGCGCCCGTGTCCGCATCGGACAGGGTGATGATCTCCTGGTCCCCGGCATAGGCGACCAGCTGACGCTCCGTATCCTCAAGCCGGGCCTTGGTTTCGGCGATCTGCTCCTCGAGGAACTCGCGCACATAGAGGGAGGAATCGAATTTGCGGGCCAGGTTGGCCTCGATGAAGTTTTCGGCGATGGCGTTGGCCATCCGGGCCGAAACGGCCCCGCTGGGGCTGCTGAAGGTCACACGGACCAGACGGGACCCACGCTCGGGAGAAACCCCCATACCCCCCGCGATGAGGCCGATGATCTTGCGCCGCCTGCGGTCGGCCTGCTGGGTGGCGGTTTCGCCGTCCCGGGCCACGAACTCGCCGCCCATCTGCTCGATGAAGTCGTTGGAGTTGGCCAGCCCCTCACTGTCGATCACCCGCTCGATGAGGGAGCGGCTGCGCAGCAGGCCGTACTGGGTGTTGAAGAACTCGTCGCCGAACGCCATTTCGCGCGGCATGCCGTCATCCGTGCTGAGGACGCGCGCGGCTTCCCGGTCGATCTGGACGGTCGCCGCCGCCGTATAGGTCGGCGGGGTCATCAGGGTCACGATGACCGCGATCACCACCGCAGCAATGACGAGCCCGGCGATCATCAGGCGGTGTTTGACCGCCAGCGCCCAGTATTTCGCCAGATCGATCTCGCCCGAGCGATCCGCTTCCAGAAAGGTGCTGTACCCGGTGTCGCTGTCGCGCCCCGGGCCTTGCCCGCCGCCATTGCCCATGCTGCGGTCTCCGACCATGGTCCAGTCCTAAATCGCTAGTCTGACGAAACAGATCGCCCCTTCTGGGCTGATAGCGCATCGATCTCCGTCGGGCGAGCCGCAATTGCCAACAAAACGGTCCCCGGCGGGCGCAAGCGCCTCAGCAGAGGATTGACCGGCAAGGCTTTCCGGATTCCTGACAGGGCTGTGACGCTGATGTATCACGGGATCAGGGGGGCGCCTGACAGCTGCCTTTCGCGGATTTCCCTGGCCGTCTCGCGGGTGGCGCGGGCCCGGGCTCCGGCCGACGGGTGCCCCCACTGGGCATAGCGAAGCCCGGGACTCCGCTGCGCCAGGGCCTCCCACAACACCGGACCGCGCGACGGATCGTAGCCGGCCCGGGCCATCAGATAGAGGCCGACCCGATCTGCTTCCCGCTCGGCCGCGACCAGCTCCCATGGCGCATTGCCGAAATTGCCGAGGATGTTCCGGGCGAACCCGCGTTCATCGAAGAATTCGCGGTGCTCAAGGACATTGTGCGCCATCTCGTGGCCGAGGATGACGGCCAGGTCGTCGTCGGTCGAGGCGAACACGGCCATGGCTGTGGCGACAAAGACGCGCTTGCCGTCGGCCCGTGCATTCAGCTCGGTCGACGGGTCAACCTGAAAGGCATAGGCACAGCCCACCACCGGCGAAAGGAGGATCTCCAGTCGGGCACGGCCCCGCACTATGCCGAGGCGGACCGTGCCATCCGCCAGGGCGGCCTCCAGCCGATCGAGGTTTCCGGCCAGGCCCTCGAAGGCGGCGGGTCGGTCCGGCTCCCCCCGCGAGAAGGGGGCCCCGTTTACCGACACCAGAAGGTCGCCGACCTGCAAGCCGGCGGCCTCTGCGGGACTGCCCGGGGCGGTGGCGGCGACCCCGGGAAGGTCACCATCCAGATTCCAGCGCGCCCGGGCGGCGGGGCGAAGATAGTCTGAATACTGACTTTCGGAATGCAGGAGCATGCCGGTCGCCGGGCCGGTATCCGGGCAAAGGTCAGCGTTGGCGCTCGCCAGGCGGTAGCCGACGGCATTGACGCGGCCGTCGATGGCATTGAGGGCGTCGAGCCTGCCTTCGGGCGAGTCAGCCACGCTGGCCTCGCCATAGGCCGCGGCCGGTACGGACGTCCCGGTGCCACAGGCTGCGAGGCCGAAGCCGAGAGCGGAGGTCAGGGCGGCGGCAAGAGGTCGGCGGAGGGGAGCGGGAACCACCGCTCCGGCCTAGAACAGCCGGAACAGGGTCAGGACAGGCGCGGCGCTGATCGCCGCCTGGAGGCTCTCGTTCAGTCGGGAGGTATCCACGACGATCACGTCGTCGCCGAGGACCACGGGATCTTCTGCAGCCCCGTTGCGGATTGCGCCGAGGTCGAACACGGCAACCATGCGCTGGCCGTCGATGGTGCGGAAGATCGCCACGCTGGACAGGTCGGCGCTCCGTGCCGGGCCGCGCGCCATGGCGACCGCCTGGATCAGGGTCGTCCGGCCCGGCATCTCATAGACACCCGGCTGATTGACGGCGCCGTCAATCGTGATCTTCTGGCTCGCCGCCTTGACGACGGTGACCGTGATCTGCGGATCCCGCAGATAGCGCGCGCCCAGTTCCCGCGTCAGAGACTCGGACAGTTGCGCCGGAGTCAGGCCGGCTGCCCGGACAGCGCCGATCAGGGGCATCTGGATATTGCCCGAGGAATCTACCCGGACCTCGCCAAAGGAGAGCTCGGGCACGCGGAACACCGAAATGCTGAGGATGTCGGTCTCGCCAATCCGGTAGTCCTCGGCCGGAACAACGGCCTGGCCGACCGGCAGCGCGTAGGAGGCTACCGCGGTCGCGGCCGTGACATTGGCCCTGTCCCGCCCGGGCGAACCGCACGCGGCGACGGCGAAGGCGATGAACAGCAAGGCAAGGGTGCGCATGGCGTTGGTCATTCGAGCTCCTCCCGGTCAGACAACGACCCCGACCGGATATCCCCACAGGGGTATTCAGGAAAGCCTGATAGCCTCGAACGCGATCGGGTGCCACTGATAACCGATGCTCGTTGGAATTCCTTGTTTTTGTCTGGACGTCGTGGCTGTTCGCGGGCAAAGGGCCAGCCTTGGCGAGCACGGGACCGGGTCCGGGATCAGAAACAGTCAGGTCGGCGGCCTTGTCTATCCATCGGTTAACTGAGACCGTGACAACCCGGGTTCGGGGAGTCAGTCCTCGTGCGGACCATTTCGCTGGTGTGATGGCTCGTCACTATTGTTTGATGATCCGCCGATATTGGGCCGACGTATGCGTACCCCGCTGACATTCTCCTGGGCGGCCAAGTACCTGATCCACATCGGGGCGCTCTTCATCGGGTTCGTCCTCGCCTACGAGTTGCGGCGGGCCCTGCCGATTAACTGGTGGTTCGAGGATCCCGATGCCATTCGTGTGCTCGGCTGGGCCGGACTGTTTGCCCTGATCGGAGCAGGCGTCGAGGCCGTCTTTCAGGCCGAGCGCGCCGCCTGGCGGTTTGCCTCCGCGCGGGATGTCGTCGCCCTTGCCCGCAATGTCAGCCTGACCATGGCCCTGTTCCTGATGGCCATATTCTTTGTGGACCGGGGTCTGGAGCTGCCGCGCTCGGTCCTGCCCCTCGCCTGGCTGCTCAGCCTGATGTTTCTGGTCGGCGCCCGGGTGGCCTGGCGTCTGCCCCGGGAGAGCGGGCTGTCGGAACATCTGCTTCCGGCCTGGTGGCGAAAGACGACAGCAGGACGCAGGCCGCTGCTCCTGATTGGCAGCATGGCCGATGCCGACCGTCAGATCCGCCATCTGATCGGGGATCCGGGCCAGCCCTATCAGCCTGTCGGCGTGATTACTCCGAACCCTGAGGAAGTCGGCATGCGGCTGCATGGCGTGCCCTTCGTCGGCCTGCTGGAGCCCTGGCGAAGCGGCCGGCTTCCCGCTGCGCGGCGCAGCGAAAAGGTCCCCGCCATCCTGTTCCTGCAGGATCCCGTCCAGACCTTCGGACTGACGCCGCAGAAGATCGGGGAGCTGAAGAAGGCCGGCCACACCCTGCTTCGACCGCATGCGCTGGCCGAGTTCGGCCAGCCGCGGCCGGACGCTGACCTGCTGACCGAGATCCCCCTGGAGGAGTTTCTGCCCCGCCAGCCGATCGCCCTGCCGTCCGGCCCGGTCGAGGCCCTGATTCGCGGCAAGCGGGTTCTGGTCACCGGCGCGGGGGGCAGCATCGGATCCGAAATTGCCCGTCAGATGGTGCGGTTCGGCTGCGGGCACCTGACCCTTCTGGATCATTCCGAATTTCTGCTGTTCGAGATCGACCGGGAGCTGGGGGATGTCACGACGGCCATGACGCGGCGCGCTGTGCTGGCCAATGTCCGCGACGAGGCGCGTATCCGTGAGGTGGTCGCGCAGGAGCGGCCTGACATCATCTTCCATGCCGCCGCCCTCAAACATGTGGCCCTGGTCGAGGACAATCCGGCCGAAGGCGTGCTGACGAACGTCCAGGGAACCTGGAATGTCATCCGCGCCGCGGTCGATGCCGGGACCGGGCAGTTCGTCCTGATCTCGACGGACAAGGCCGTCGACCCGTCCAATGTCATGGGCGCCACCAAGCGGATCGCCGAGACGCTGCTGGAGCTGGTGCCCGACAGCCGGACCCGGTTGTCCGCCGTCCGCTTTGGCAATGTGCTGGGGTCTGCCGGATCTGTCGTGCCGATCTTCCGCGACCAGATCGCGCGGGGAGGGCCGGTCACCGTCACCCACCCCGACGTCAATCGCTATTTCATGACCATCCCCGAGGCGGTTCAGCTTGTCCTGCACAGCACGGCGGTCAAGGCGGCCCGTCCCTATGAGGGACCCTCCAAATTCCTGCTCGAGATGGGCGAGCCCGTGCGGATCGCCGATCTGGCCCGTCAGATGATCGAACTGAGCGGCAAGACGCCCGACGTGGACATCCACATCGAGTTCACCGGACTGAAGAAGGGCGAGAAGATCGCCGAGGTGCTGGCCGACGACGGCGAGGATCCCTGCCCCTGCGTCGATGGCATCCTCGAGGTGACGGGGCGCAGCTCCGGGCGCCTTGATGTAGCTCGCCTCCAGACCCTGACATCTGCGGCCTTGGGTGGACGCGGTCATGAGGTTACGATGCTGGTGGCCGAAACCATCGGGGACATCCGCAAGTCATGACGCGCCGCTTCCGGTCTCCGCCGCACGGGTGCCCTCGCCCGTGAAGATCAAGATCTTCGACATTCAGAATCTGGCAGTGGCCTACGTCTGCCTCTGGGCGACATCACCCATGCTGGCCTACGGGCTGGGGTTCCGCCTGCTGGCGGTTCTTGCGGTGGGTGTCTGGGCCTTGCTGGAAATGTTCCGTCCGGGCGGGATATTCACCCGTCCGACCCTGCCGGTTGCCCTGACCCTGTTCTTCATCGGCTACACGGGGATAATGGAATTCGCCCTGGGGGCCGAGGGCAGTATCATTCAGCATCTCCAGATCTGGATCATGCTGTTCTTCCTGATTTTCTACGAAAGTCGCCGGCGCGATGTGCGCAGCATGGCGCCGATCTTCTGGTTCATGATCGCGACCTTTCCGATCTGGTTCTACACGACCTATGCGGGGTTCGATGCGTTCGGATCCCACGCTGCCCGACACCTGACCCGATCGTCGGATATGGCCCGCGAACTGACCTCCGACGGGGTAGGGGGCTATTCACTGGTCTATGGGATCGTCGTCCTGCTGCCGGTCCTTGTGCTGATGCTGCTCAACACCCGCCGCTTCGTGCCGCTGGAAGAGCCGCGGTTCCTGCGCCCCCTCAGCCGGGTCCCGTTCATCATCCAGGCCCTGATCCTCGCCAATCTGGTTCTGGGGATTGCCGTGGTCGTGCGCGCCGGCTTCTCGATCGCCATCGTGCTCGCCGTGTTTTCCATCGCGATCTCGCTGGTCTTCAAGCGCCGCAGTCCGCTGATGCTGATGATGACGCCGCTGATGCTGATGATCGCCTGGCTGGCCTATCAGATGGCGCTGATCCCCTTGCTGGAAGCGATCAGGCCGCTGGCCGAGGGGACGGCCTACCACCGCAAGATTCTGGACGTGATCGAGAGCCTGCAGGACGAGCAGAGCCAGGGGACGCTGGACGATCGGGTATCGCGCTATCTGCGCAGTCTCGACCTGTTCATCCACAACCCGATTTTCGGCGTCATCAGCGACCGGGACGTGGGCAAGCACTCGGAGTATCTCGACACCTTCGCCCGGTATGGCGTGTTGGTCGGCTCGGTCTTTGTCTATCTGCTGACCTATCTGCCGGTCCGGATGATGCGGAGCATGCGCCAGAATTTCGGCCTGGCGTTTTCGGTCTTCGGGATCATGGTCCTGCTGCCCCTGCTGAATAACGTCTTTGCCAGCCTCGGCGTGATCCTGTTCATCATGGTCCCCGTGGCCTGCCAGCTGGTCGAGCGGGCGCGCAAGGCCGGCCCGACGGCGGCGCAGCGGTGGCCGCGTGTGCGCTGGACCTCGCGGCCGGCGCTGCCGGTGTCCCGCCCCGGACTGACCCGGTCGGAGAGCGGGCGTGCCTGACACCCTGATCCTCGTCGGCGGATACGGACTTCCGGACCGCACGGCTTCGGCCACGCGCGCCATCGGGCTGGCGAAGCTGTTTCGCTCGATCGGCCTGAACGTGATCATCATGGGCAAGATCACGCCCGAGGTGCCGCCGATCGGGGGACCCACCGAGATCGAGGTCGAGGGCATCCGCTGTGTGGACATCCGCCGACCCATCCCGGGGCGTGACTACGCCCGCTATGACCTGTCGGGTGAAACCGTGATGGCGCTGGTCGACGGCCTGCCCGCCGGATCGGTCCGGGCCGTCAGCGCCTATAACCACGCCGGACAGGCAACCTGGTCGATTCTCAGGGGCTGCAAGGCGCGGGGCATACCCGCCATCCTCGACTGCACCGAATGGTATGGCTGGGAAGGCAAGAAGGTCCTGCGCAACATCCAGCGCATCGCCTGGACCGAGTTCCGCCTGCGGGTACTGACGCGCAAGGCCGGAAATGTGATCGCGGCCTCGCGCTGGTTTTCGGACACACTTCCGGGCCTGAACCGGGTTCTGCTGCCGTTTGTCATCGATGCCTCGGACCCGAAGTGGAAGCCCGAGCCGCCCCGCCTCGCCCTGCCCGACGGTCGCCGCCGGTTTCTGTATTCCGGCAGTCCCGGCCTCGGCATGATCAAGGACCGGTTGCCGGTGGCCATCGAGGGTTTCGGCGCCCTAGAGGCAGAGGGCGTTCCGTTCGAATTCCGCATCGCCGGCATGACCCGTGACCAGTATCTGACCGAGCGTCCGGACGACGCGGCCCTCGTCGCACGGCTGGGCGACAGGCTGCAGTTCCTGGGACGCATTCCCCATGCGGACTCGCTGGCCGAGCTCAGGGCGGCGGACTATGCCCTGTTCTTTCGCCGGAATGACCGCGTGGCCAATACCGGTTTTGCCACCAAATATGTCGAGGCGGCCAGTCTGGGCATTCCGGTGGTGACCAACCCGACCAGCGACATCGACCGCTATCTGACCGACGATCGGAACGGCTTTCTGGCGCCGGACATTTCAGCCGGGTCGATTGCCGGCGTGCTGCGCCGCGCGGCAACCCTGGGGGATGCGGAGCTGCTGGCCATGAAGACCGTCTGCGCCTCCTCGAACCCGTTCGACATCCCCCACTGGCAGGCCCCGGCCCGGGCCCTTCTTGATGCGCTGGGGCCGGTCCGATGAGCGCGCCTGTCCGGGTCCTGTGGATCGTCAATATCGTCCTGCCCGCCGTGGCGAGCGAGCTGGGGCTGGACAAGACGCCTTTCGGCGGCTGGCTGACGCTGATGACCGACCGGCTGGCGCTGCGCGATGATTTCCGCATCGGCGTGGCCATGCGGGCGCCGGTCAAGGCGCTGACGCGGATCGAGAAGAACGGCATCGTCTATTACGCCATGCCGCAGGCGACGGCGGATTCCTTTGACGTCGAGGACGCCACGGTCGCCGGGGTGCTGGCCGATTTCGCGCCGGACCTGCTGCACGCCGAAGGGTCCGAGATGGCCTATACGCGGCGCTTCCTGAAGGCCTGGGCCGGGCCGAAGCTGTTGTCGCTGCAAGGTGTGATCAACGGCAACCGCAACTATGACCTGGGCCGTCTGCCGCTGCTGTCGATGCTCAATCCGCTGCGGCCGAAGACGGCTCTGACGGCCGCGGCCCTGATGGCCAATTTCGCCCTCCGCTTCCTGCCGCGCCTGAAGGCCGAGCGGGAGACGATCCAGCTGGCGAACCATATCATGGGCCGGACGACCTGGGACCGCGCCCATGCCTGGGCGATCAATCCCGATGCCACCTATCACCATTGCAGCCGCATTCTGCGCGACGGCTTCTATGGCGCCGCCTGGGACCCGGCGACCTGCGAGCGCCACAGCATCTTCGTGGGTAATGCCGCCCAGCCCCGCAAGGGCACGCATGTGGTGATCGAGGCGGTCAGGCTGTTGCGCCGGGCCTATCCGGATATCCGCCTCTATGTGGCCGGGGAGAGCCCGCAGGCCGCGTCCTCCTTCAAGCGGCATATCGGCTATCCGGCCTATGTCTGCGACCTGATCGACCGGCATGGCCTCACGGACTGCGTGACCTTCACGGGATTGCTGGACGAGTCTGCCATGGTCCGCCGCATGGAGCAGTCGCACGTGTTCGTCATGTCCTCGATCATCGAAAACAGCCCGAACACCCTGGGCGAGGCGATGATGGTGGGCACGCCGTCGGTCAGTTCCTTTACGGGCGGTGTTCCGTCGATGGCGTCCGACGAGGTCGATGTGCTGATGTACCGGGCGGACGATCCGGCCATGCTGGCCATGCAGATCAAGCGCCTGTTCGATGACCCGGCGCTGTGTGATCGTCTGTCGGCCTCGGCGCGCCAGAGAGCCCGCCAGACGCATGATCCCGAGGCCAATGTGCAGGCGCTGGTCGCCGCCTATGGCCGGATATCGGGGCCTTTGAAGGAGGTCCCTGCATGAGCCGCTCCTTCGCCCCGGTTGTGGTGTTTGCCTACAACCGGCCGGATCACCTGCGCCAGACACTGGCGGCTCTGGCCGAAGCCGATCTGGCCCGGGACAGTCGCGTGCGGGTCTATGCCGACGGCCCCCGTAATGAGGGCGCCCGCGAAGGCGTGGCCGCCGTGCGCGCCGTGCTGGACGATCCGGTCTGGGGCGACCGGTTCGCTGCCTTCGAGGTGGTGGCCTCCGACGAGAACAAGGGCCTGGCCAAGGCCATCATCGGCGGCGTCACCGAGGTCGTCGAACAGGCCGGCCGGGTGATCGTGCTGGAGGACGACCTGATCGTCTCGCGCGACTTCCTGCGCTTCATGAATGATGCGCTCGACTTCTATGAGCCGGACCCGACCGTCGGCTCGATCTCGGGTTTCTGTCCGCTCAGGGCCCCGCCGCCCGGTTACACGGCGGACGTCATGAGGGTGCCGCGCAACTGCAGCACGGGCTGGGCCACCTGGGCGGATCGCTGGCGGGAAGTCGACTGGACGGCCGCCGATGCCCCGCGCCTGTATCGTGACCCCGTGTTCCGCAAGCGGTTCAATGCGGCGGGCTCGGATCGGGTGGATCGCCTGCGTCGCCAGATGCAGGGAACGGTCAGTTCGTGGTCGATCCGGTTCGGCCTGTGGCAGGCGGCGTCGGGCCGCGACACGATCTTTTCGAGCGTCAATCGACTGGTGAACAGCGGCTATGACGGCAGCGGCGTGAACACCAGGGCCGGCGAGGCGATCAATCCGACGTTCCGGGCCGAGGGCTCGCCCTATGTGCTCAAGGCTGTCGACACGTCGCCGGCGGTTCTGGCCGGTTTCCACCGGGTCTACTCAGGCTCCCTGCTGGCGCGCTTCCGACGCTATCTGAGGAATCTGTAGGCGATGCCCGCCGCCTCGGGCCGCAGTGTCCTGTTCCACTATCCGATCCTCAACATGGGGGGGGCGGAAAAGTCGACCCTGCGCCTGATGAAGGCCCTCGCTGACCGGGGCTGGGCTGTCACCCTCGTCCTGACCACGGGCGGGGGCCAGCTGGAGGCCGATGTCGATCCGCGTGTCGAGGTGGTCCGGCTGCGTCCGGGGGGGCACGGCATCCGCTTTGCCGCGGCCCGGGGCCTCGCCGACCGTCTGAAGGCGCTGCCGGACCTGCTGGCCTATGGCACGGGTCGCCTGATCGGCGCGATCCGGATGCTGCCCTTCCTTTGGCGGCGGTTCGATGCGGCGGCCGTCATGATCCATAGTCTGGCCCCGTTCTTCGTGACGCGGGTGGTTCGCGCGGATCAAAGGATTGTCTGGATCCGCAATGACCTGAAGGGCATCGATCCGGACGGCTGGGTATCGGCCCAGCTTGAGCGGTATGCGCCGGCCATCGACCATTTTGTCAGTGTCTCCGGTGTTTCCCTCCACTCGCTGCTGGAGGCCGTGCCGGGGGCGCGGGGCAAGGCCAGCGTCGTCTATAATGTGCTGGATGCCGGGGGCATGCGAGCCCTGGGCCAGGCCGGTGGCGACCCCTTTCCGTCGCGCTCCAGCCCGGAAGAAGTCCGCATCCTGACGGTTGGCCGCCTGTCCGACCGGGACAAGGCCATTTTCCGGCTGGTCGAGGTGGCGCGGGCCCTCAAGGACCGGGGGCTGGCCTTCCGCTGGTATCTGATCGGGGACGGGCCGGATCGCCGGGCGCTGGAGCAGCG
>CAYNDG010000008.1:0-16378 GCA_964395805.1 uncultured Brevundimonas sp. | reverse complement strand
TCGGTACGGGGTTCAAGGCCCCGACGGTCAGCCAGTCGGTCTGTGACTTCTGCTTCTCGGCCGCTCCCTTCCCGACCCTGCGGCCCGAGCACGCCGGGGGGGCCGAGCTGGCGCTGGGCTGGCAAAGTCCGGGAGGCGGACTCACCGGGCGGCTGACGGTCTATCGGCTGACCATCGAGGACCAGATCAGCTACCGCTTCGATCCGGTGACCTTCGACAGCGTCTACATCAATCTGGACCGTACCCGCACCGATGGGGTCGAGCTGGAGGGCCAGGTCGTGCTGGGGGCCGGGTTTGATCTCAGCCTCGGCTACGCCTGGACCGACGCCCGGGACGAGAGCGACGGAGCCCCCCTGCTGCGGGTGCCCAAGCACTCCGGCACGGTCGGTCTCGGCTACAGCGGTGAGCGGTTGAGCGGACGCCTCACTGCCCGGGCCGAGGGCGAGATGCCGGACTCAGGCGGCACGCGCGACGGCTTTGTCACGGCCGACCTGCACCTCGGCTATGCGTTGACGGATCAGGTCCAGCTGACCGCCCGGGTCGACAATCTGTCGGATGAGCGCTGGCAGTCGCTGCGGGGCTATGGCGAGCCGGGGCGTGCTGCCTCGGTCGGGGTCAGGCTGCGCTACTGACGCCGGAAAAGGCGGCGGCCGTATCGCCGGTCGCCGCCAGCCGTCCGCCCTGGTCAAACTGGGTCCAGTCGAGGTCGGGGCGGGGCGCGTTGACGGCCGCCAGCAGGGCACGGGTTTCGGCGGCCGAGGTAACGCAGGCCAAAAGGCTGGAGCCCTCGGCCATGCCGGTCAGGCTGTCGGTGGCATAGGCCAGGGCGGCCTGCATGGGGTCGAGTCGCGCCTCGGCCAGCCGCCGGCGCAGGCGGGACAGCAGCACCACGTCCGCCGCAGAGGCGCCGCTCATTTCGTCGGATCCGGAAAACAGTAGGCCATTGGCCAGCACCGAGGCCAGCTGGACCGCCACGCCCTGATCGGCGAGCGCCGCCAGCACCCCGTCGCGGCGGGCACGCTGGTCCAGGATATGGAGCGGCAGCTGGATCAGATCGGGCTGGAACCGCCGGGCCACCAGCACCGGACTGTCCTCCAGCCGGGTGCGAATGCCGATGCGCCGGAACAGGCCGCGATCCTTCAGGGCCAGGAGGCGCTCCCACAGCGCCCGACCGTCGGCGCCCGCCAGATCGCGGACATCGCGCACCAGAAGCACATCGCCGCGCGGCAGGCCGAGACGCTCCAGCGACCGTCGGGCCCGGGCCTCGATCCGGTCAGGGCCCTCGCGGGCCTCAAGGGTCGTTACGGACACCTGAAAGGGCGAAGGAAAGGGCCAGGCCTGGCACAGGGCCCGCTCGTCGTCGCCCTCGGGCCGGGTCAGAATGAACCGGATTCCGCCGTCTGCCGCCGTTTGCAACAGATGGCCAAGGCCGGCCTCGCGGGAAGGCGCAGCTCCCATGACGTCACGCGCGGCCGCGGGGACGACGGCCAGCGCCAGCGAGGCGGCGGGAAGGGCGGAAATCTCTGAACTCACCCGGCAATCCTGCCGCCGAATGTTTAAGGTCGCCTCACCGAGAGTTTGCCAGAACCTTACCGCACACCGTTTTCTGGTCAGTCGGCGTCCGGCTGCCGGTCCGGGTGGGCGGCGATGAAGGCCGGGTGGTCCGCCGCCGCCGCCTCGATCGCCAGCAGCCTCGGAAAGGCCTCCAGCGCTACATTGAACCGGCGTGCGGAATAGATCTGCGGTATCAGATAACAGTCAACCAGCCCCGGGGTGTCGCCAAAGCTCCAGCCCCGGCCATGACGACCGACCAGCGTCTCCAGCGTCTCGAAGCCGGGCGTGATCCAGCGTCCGGCCCAGGCGTCCACCGTCGCCTGATCCGCCTCGAACTGGCTGCGCAGGGCCTTCAGTACCCTCAGATTATTGAGCGGGTGAATGTCGCAGCCGATGATGGCCGCCATGGCCCTGGCGGTGGCCCGGTCCATGGCCGTCTCGGGCAGCAGCGGCGGCCGGGGGTGGCGCTCGTCCAGCCATTCCAGAATGGCCGGGCTCTGGATCAGCACGCCCTCGGCTGTTTCGAGGGCGGGTACCAGTCCCTGCGGATTCAGCGCCAGATAGGCCCCCGATGTCTGCGCCCCCGTTCGCAGGTCGATGCCGCGGGTCTCATAGCTCAACCCTTTGAGATTGAGCGCGATACGCGTCCGGTAGCTGGTGCCCGAGCGGAAATAGCCGTGCAGGATCATGAATATCTCAGCTCCGGCGTGGCGCCAGGGTGAAGGCGAGGGGCTCAAGCCCGTCGATCGCGGCCTCAAGACGGTCGCCGGCCTGAACCGGCCCGACCCCGGCCGGTGTGCCGGTAAAGATCAGATCGCCGGGGCCGAGGTCCCACAGGCGCGCGGCCTGTTCCACGATCTCATGGGGCGCCCAGATCATGTCGGACAGATGCGCCTGCTGCCGCGGCTCGCCATTGACCGACAGCCGGATGGGCGCCGAGGCGTCGGGCCCGGATCCGAGGGTCAGGGCACCGCAGGGCGCGGACTGGTCAAACCCCTTGGCCGCATCCCACGGCCGCCCCTTCGCCTTGGCCTCGGCCTGCAGGTCGCGACGGGTCAGGTCGCATCCGACGGCCTGGCCGATGATTTCGGCATTGGCGCCGAGGGCCAGCACCAGCTCGACCTCATGGTGCAGGTTCTGGGTCATTGAGGGAAAGGTCGGGTCGGCGCCGTCTGTCACCAGCGCCATGGCCGGCTTGGAAAAGAAGAAGGGCGCGGGCCGGTCCGGGTCGGCCCCCATCTCGCGCGCATGGTCGGCATAGTTCT
This sequence comes from uncultured Brevundimonas sp., assembly GCA_964395805.1. Taxonomy (GTDB): domain Bacteria; phylum Pseudomonadota; class Alphaproteobacteria; order Caulobacterales; family Caulobacteraceae; genus Brevundimonas. The sequence goes on along the minus strand of CAYNDG010000008.1, from coordinate 13,559 downwards.
GGCCGACACACAGGATGCGCCGCACGGCATAGCGGCGATCCTCTCCCGTGATCGGCAGGGAGGGAGTCTCGGGCGGGGGGATCAGCCAGCGCGTCATCGCGTCACGCTTAGGCCTTCCTCCGCGCTGTCGCAACGACTCCGGCCCGGGTCTGGCCCGGGTCTGGCCCGGGTCTGGCCCGGTTGGGACCCTCCCCGTCATGGTGCAGTGCGGGAACCCGCTGGCGCCGATGGCGTTGCTTCCCTATATCTCATACTATCGTCAAGCTTACAGACCGGGAGCGTCACCATGGCCACCACCAAGGCTCGCGAAGACATCAAGAACGACCTGAAAACCCTCAAGGAAGACCTCAAGGTGGGGGCCCGCGAGGAAGGCGAGCGCCTGCGCGCCCGGGCCGAGGCCGCCGAAGCCCGTCTGCGCGAAAAGGCCGACGAGGTCCGCACCCAGGCCGAGGCCTATTATGAGCAGGCCCGCGTGCGCGGTCGCGAGTACTACGACGATGCCGCCGAACGCCTCGACGAGGCGCAGCGCTACCTGGTCGAGCGGGTCCAGGAGCGTCCGATCCAGTCGACCGGCATCGCGCTTGGCATCGGCGTCGTTATCGGAATGTTGCTGGCCGGCCGTCGCCGCTGATGCTGGGCGGGCTTGTCAAAAAGGCTGTTGCAGTCGCCGTGGCGGCTGGCGCGGCCTTTGTCGCCGTGCTCTGTCTGGGTGCTGTCCTGTTTTTCGCCCTGTCCCTGGTCGTCGTGCCGTTGGCCGCGGCCGCGCTGACCTTCCTCGTCTTCGCCCTTGTCGCCCTGGCGGTCGTCATGGTCTTTCTGGGGAAGGTCGGGGGCGATGAGCCTGCGGAGGACGAAAGCGTGGCGGACGGTCTGGCCGGCCGCGTATTCCAGCTGTTCCGGAACCGGCCGATCCTGGCGTCCGCCGCGACCCTGGCCGGGGGATTCATCTTCCTGCGGAACCCGGCACTTGCGACCATGGTTGCGGCCGCCTTCACCGAGAAGAGCCGCGCGCCGCGTCGTCGGTGACAGACTGGCCCTAATCCATCACCGGGTCGGTGGACGCGCCCGCCGGATTCAGCTTCCAGCGGATTCGCGTCTCGGCGTCGGTACGCGCGGACCCGCGGACCACGATCTGGAGGGCGCGCCGGCTCTGGCCATCGACGCTGTGCACCGACGGCTCGATCGCCACGTCCGGCCCGTCCGTGCGGAACCACCATCCCCGCCCGGAGTGGCCTCTCAGCAGGATGGACCGCCGGTCGCGCGCCAGAGAGGCCTGAACGCCGGGCTCCAGCTGAAACCGGACGGCATAGGGGGCGGCCAGCACCGGCGGCGGGCCGGGCGCGTGGTCGGCCGGGAACAGGCGTTCCTCGGCCCGCAGTTCATCGAGACGCTGGTCCAGATAAAGTCGGCGCTGGTGGGACAGTCCGGTCAGCGCCGCCCAGCCGTCGTGGTCCGCTTCCAGCCACAGGGCGCCGTCGCCCTGACGGGTCTCATGCCGCACCGTATAGGGTCGGGTCAGCAATCGCGGCCCTAGCAGGTCTGCCTGCCAGCCGCCGAGGGGTTCGCCCAGCGAGGCCTCGCTCAGGGTCAGGGTCGAATGGCCGGGTGTCAGCCTCAACCCCTGCCGCTCAAAGGCCCGGGGTGTCCATCCACATCCGGTGATCAGGCGGTCGCGCCCGCACACGATCTCGAGCGCGAGGGGCTGGGCACAGGCGGCCTCGGTCCAGGCGCCACGCGGGGGGGCTTCGACATCGATGGCGAGGCTCAGCAACGGACTGCGCATCCGCGCCAGTCCACCGACCAGCGCCGGAGCGGGGTCGGTCGCATTCGCGGGCTCCAGCCCCGCTGCGGCAAGAGCGGCCGCTACCTTCTGGGGGGTAGATGCGCCGCCTCCGTGAAAGCCTGGAAGCCGTCCGTCAGGCATCTCCAGCGCACGGATCGTCAGGGTCAGACGCTGCAGGGCCGAGTCCACAGCCTCCGGCACAGGCTCCGACAGCTGGGTCAGGCCATCCTTGAGCATCAACAGGTCGAACAGCAGTTCCAGTCCCGCCTCGGGGCTGCGGGACATGTGGGCGCCGTCGGGCCTCAGGGTCTGCGACAGGGCGCGTGGCAGACGACTCAGGCCCCGGCGGCGAAGCCGGGTGCCGCGCGGGCCTGCCAGCGCGCATCCGGCCACCGCCACGGCGATCGCGCGCGTGGCGGCACCGGCTGCGGGTCCCGGGGGCCGCAGAAGCTGCCGGGCCTGCCGGGCGACCAGCACCGCCAGTGCGGTCCGCTGGCTGTCGTCGGCAACCGCCCCCATCCGCTTCAGCGCCGGGGCCAGATGCAGAAGCCGCCGGGCCATGCGGTCGGGATCCCAGGCGAAGGGCGCCCAGCGGTGAAAGACCCGGCCCCAGCCGAGCGTCAGACGCAGCGCCTCGCGCGCCCCGGGCTCACCTTCCTGCATCAGGGCGGGCAGCCAGTCGAAGCTGTGCAGGGCCTCGGCAAAGCCGCGTGACGGACTGGGCCGGTCCCACGGATCAAGCGGGGCGGGCACATCCAGACTGATACCGGCAAGGGCGAAGCGTCCCTGGAGCAGGCCCTTGCCCGCGCCCGCGCTCTCAGGCGGACGAAAATCGCGCGGAGCGGCGGCGAAGGCGGACGGTTTCGGTCCCCAGGGGCGACCCTTCAGCGTCTGACCATAGCCGGGCAGGCCATACAGCTCGACCCAGATCTGCCGGGTCAGCAGGCGCCCCATGACCAGCGGCCAGAGACGCACACCCGGGCGCGCGCCCGAGGGCCGGACCGGCGTCCGCGGCGGGGCGCCGCGCAGACCCGGGATCTGGCCTTCGGGAACCGAGGCCTCGGGCCTGGCGAACGGGCCGATCCCGGCCATCAGTGACCCTTCAGCGCCGCGATATTGTCGGCATAGGCGGATGCTCCGCCCCGGAACACGGCCGTGCCCGCCACCAGGGCGTCGGCGCCCGCAGCGACACAGGCGGCCGCATTGTCGGCGGTCACGCCGCCGTCCACCTGAAGGACCGCCTTCGACCCGGCGGCGTCGAGCCGATCCCGGACGCGGGCGATCTTGTCCAGCGCCGACGGGATGAATTTCTGGCCGCCAAAGCCCGGATTGACGGACATGATCAGCACCAGATCGACGAGATCGATCACCTCGTCGAGGATGGCAACCGGCGTGCCGGGGTTCAGCACCAGCCCCGCCTTCGCGCCCAGATCGCGGATGCGACCGAGCGTCCGGTGCAGGTGCGGGCCCGATTCCGGATGCACGCTCAGCACATCCGCGCCGGCCTGTCGGTAGGCCTCCAGCCAGGGATCGACCGGGGCGACCATCAGATGCACGTCGAACGGCAGGCCGGTGTGGGGGCGAAGCGCCTTCACCACATCCGGGCCAATCGTCAGATTGGGCACGAAATGACCGTCCATGACGTCGACGTGGATCCAGTCCGCCCCGGCGGCTTCGAGGGCGGCGACCTCCTCGCCCAGCCGGGCAAAGTCAGAGGCCAGTATCGACGGACAGATCAGGGGCGCGCTCATGGCCCCGGGATAGGCTGAGCCCCGCCGCGGAGCAAGACCCGGGGTGTGACGGCCACCGTCTCAGGCGGCGGCGCGCCGCATCGTCAGGCTGGCCCGCTGGGCGTCGCTGAGAACGGCGTCCTCCATGCGCGCACCGGTCAGATCGGCCCGCTCCATGAGCGCGTCGGTAAAGTCGGCGGCGACCAGGCGGGCGTAGCGCAGTCCCGCATCGGTCAGATTGGTCGGAATCGACCGTCCCCCGCCGAGCGGCAGGGCCGCCAGAATGGCCCCGTCCAGATCGGCATGGTGCAGCAGCGCGCGCATCATCCGGGCCCCGCGCAGGTCGACGCCCCGCAGATTGCAGCCCCTCAGGTCGGCGCCTTCCAGATTGGCGCCCTGCAGGGCCACACCCGACAGGTCCATACCGACCATACAGGCCCCCCTGGCATTGAGGGCAGGCAGCTTCAGACCCTTCAGCCGGGCCCCCAGCGGGCGCAGGTCCTTGCCCTCGAAAACGGCCGGAGCCCCCAGCACACCGCCGCTCTCGGCCCAGGCATTGGCGTCCAGCGCCAGCTCGAAAAGAGCCTCGGCCCCCGCTATGGCCTCCGGTGTCGGCTCGCGCAGGCTGCCCGTCATATCGGTCTTCTCAAGCCGGGCGGTCTCGAAGGCGACGTCGGTCAGGACCGCGCCGATCATCCGGGCTCCGGACAGATTGGCGCCGGCGACGTCGGCGCCTTCCATCATGGCACCCGAGAGGTCGGCTTCCTTGAGGTTGGCCCGTGTCAGGCGTGTGCCCTTCATGGCGCAGTCGGTGAAGTCGACCTTGAAGGCGCTGAACCCCTCCAGGGTCGCGCCGTTCAGCGTGGCTCCGGTAAAGCTGGCGCCGTCGGCACTGCCCTGGTGGGTCTCATGCTTGACCGAGGACAGTCCCTTGGTCGCATGGGGGATGGCGATCACTCCCTCGCGGAAATCGGCCTGGGTCAGATCCGCCCGGGCCAGGTCGGCCCCCCTGAGACAGGCCCCCCGCAGGTCGGCCCGGACCAGCTGGCTGTCGCTGAGATCAGCTTCGCGCATGTCGCAGCAGAACAGCACGGCCCGGTTCAGCTGTGCGCCCGCCAGTCGGGTGCCGCGCAGCGAGCAGCCCGTGAAATCCGCCTCGTCCAGGACCCGCCCGGCGAGGTCGAGCCCGTCCAGCGCCATGAATTTCAATGACAGTCGCCGTCCACCGGCACGGCCCGCGACAAAGCGCTCATGCGCCATCACAAGCAGGTCGAGATCGCCCTGTCCAAGTCGGCGACGACTGAAGCTCATGCGGCATGTCCTTCGATTTCAAGCCCAAGGGCGCCGGTCAGAATGGCCCCCGACAGATCGGTCAGCCGCATCTGGCACCCGTGGAGGCGGGCCCGGCTGAGGTCGGCCCCGGCCAGACGCCCGTTTCTGAGGTCGGCCCCAGACAGGTCGGCGCCCCGCAGAATGGCCCGGCTCAGATCGGCCGGCAAAATTCGGTCGGCAGACAAAAGCAGCGGCCCCAACTGGGCCTGACGCAGATCGGCGCCATTCAGGCGGGCGCCCGCCAGTCGCGCGCCGCGCAGATCAGCCCCCCTCAGATTGCAGGCCCTCAGGTCGGCGCCCTCCAGATGGGCCCCCTGCAACTGGACGCCTTCCATGTCGAGGCCATAAAAAATGGCGTCCCGGGCAGACAGGGCTGTCAGGTTCAGGCCGCGGATCGACTTCAGCGACCGGAGATCGACGCCGTTGAAGACCGAGGGCTTGCCCTCGCGGCCGTCCGTCTCGCACCACAGGGCGTGATCGCGCAGCATCTCGGCCGCCGGCAGGCGCGACACCGGATCGCCGGAGGACCGGTCATCGGTCAGACTGCCTTCCATGCGGGCCCCATCGGTCCGCCACGACTGACGGTTTACGCCGACCAGCACGGCGTCGCGCAGATCGGCCCCCGACAGGTCCGCGCCGGACAGGTCCGCCCCGGCCAGATCGGCTCCCCGGAAGCTGGCCTGTTTCAGATTGGCCCGCACCAGTTTGCAGTCCTTCATCACCGCATCGGTAAAGTCGGCGGCCACGGCAACGACGCCGGTCAGGCGCGACCGTTCCAGATTGGCCCCGGCCAGACAGGCTCCATTGGCCTGGGTCTCATGGCGGGCCCGGGCCTCGATGACGCGGAACCCCATCCGGGCATCGGCAGCGGCGATGGTCCCTTCGCGCAGATCGGCCTCGAACAGGTCAGCACCGGTCAGGTCCGCGCCCCGCAGGCAGGCCCCGCGCAGGTCGGCGCGTCGCATCGACGCCTCGGCCAGCAGGACGTCCTGCATGTCGGCGCCGAAGAAGGTGGCATTGTCCAGCCGCGCTCCCGACAGGTCACAGCCTGTCAGATCGGCGGCCGAGAAATCCGCATCGGCCAGATGACGGCCCCTCAGCGTCAGACCGCTCAGGTCCATCCACGCAAACACCGCCCGCGCCCCGCCGGGCCGGGCCTGCCACAGGCGATCATGGCGGGCGCAGATCGCGTCCACCTCGCTCTGGGTCAGCCGTCGCCGTGCGACAGGTTCAGCAGCCTGGGCCATGGCCGCAAACTGACACGATTACGCTTAAGGAAGGTTTGCTGTCCGGCCTCAGACCTTCAGCAGGCCCTGATCCTTCAGACTGTCGGCCAGGTCCCCGGGCGAGACCCACAGCCGGGTATAGCCGGCCTCGCCCAGCCGGCTCAGTTCGCCCATCAGATCGGCGCGCGGCGAGGCGGTAAAGCGGGCATCAAAGCCCTCGCCCGTCTCGCTGATCCGTACCAGCGGCCGCCCGGTCTCCAGCCGGTGCAGAAACCCTTCGCACAGCGCCAGCGCCTCATCCGCCATCAGGCCGGTCTCGACCTCCAGACCCGCCTGACGCAGCCGCTCGGTGCCACGGCCCGAGGCGAACGGCGAGGGGTCCAGCGCCGCGATCACCACCCGCGCCACCCCGGCCTCGGCCAGGAAGTGCGCACAGGATTTGCGGCCCGACGACCGTGCCCCGCAGGGCTCCAGCGTCACATAGGCGGTGGCGCCCTTCGCCCTGTCGCCGGCAGCCGGAACCGCCTGTTCCTCGGCATGGGGCCGGCCGCCCCGGGCGGTGGCGGCCTCGGCGACCACCGCGCCGTCGTGCACCAGCACACAGCCGACCGCCGGGTTGGGCCAGGTCTCGCCCATCCGTGCCTGCGCCAGCTCTATGGCGCGGGCCATGTGGCGGGCATCGTCAGCCGCGCTCACGACCCGGCCTCCGGCAGCGGCGGAAGCTCTGCGGCGCGGTCCGTGTCCAGATAGCGGGCGCCGGTCGGCACCAGATCGCTGTCCAGATCGATCTCCAGCGGATTCCCGGTCGGGATCTCGACGCCGACGATCCTGCCATCCGGCACAGCGAACAGATGTTTGACGATGGCCCGCAGCGAATTGCCGTGTGCGACGATCAGAACATCCTCGCCTGCCGAGAGACGCGGCGCGATCTCGGCCTCCCAATAGGGCAGCACCCGGTCCAGCGTGGTTTTCAGGCTTTCGGTGTCGGGAATGGCCTGGCCCTCATAAAGCGGGTCCCCGGCAAAGCCATGCGGATGATCCGCCTCCATCGGGGGCGGAGGCACATCATAGCTGCGGCGCCAGATACGGACCTGATCCTCGCCGTGTTTTTCGGTGGTTTCGGCCTTGTTCAACCCCGTCAGCCCGCCATAGTGCCGCTCGTTCAGCCGCCAGTCGCGCACAACCGGCACATCCTTCAGCCCCCCTGCTGCCAGCGCCAGATCGCCGGTGCGGCGGGCCCGATTCAGCACCGAGGTGAACATCACGGCCGGGGTGAAACCGGCCTCGGCGATCAGCGCGCCGCCCTTCCGCGCCTCGGCCTCGCCCTGGTCGGTCAGGTCGACGTCGACCCAGCCGGTGAAGCGGTTCTCGAGGTTCCACTGGCTCTGGCCGTGACGCAAAAGGACGAGGCGGGGCATGCAGATCTCCGGATGACAGGGGTTTTCGCCTAGGCGTCCCCCGGGCGGGGGTCAAGCCGGGCCGCAGGCCACGATCAACCCGGCGCCATTTGATCGGGGTGTCGCTTTCCCCCTATAGGCCTCCGCTGTTCCTTGCTGTCCGAAGGTGTCTGATGCCCGGCCTGATTGCCCCGACCGGCTTTCGTGAATATGACGCCCGCTGGGTTCTGGGCCCCGATCTGGACCTCGCCGGCGTCGAGACCCTGGGGCTGGCGCTGGCTACGCTTCTGCACGAGCTGGACATCCCGCGACTGGTCACCGGCCACGACTACCGGAGCTATTCCGAAGACGTGAAGGCCGCCCTGATCCGCGGTCTGGTCGCCGGCGGGGCCGAGGTTCACGACATCGGCCTCACCCTGACCCCCATGGCCTATTTCGCCCGCGAGGCCCTCGGCGTTCCCGCCGTCGCCATGGTCACCGCCAGTCACAACGAAAACGGCTGGACCGGGGTCAAGATGGGCGCCCACCCGCCCTTCACCTTCGGCCCGGAGGAGATGGCACGGCTCAAGACGCTGGCGCTCGAGGGTGGACGGATTGAGCGCCCCGGCGGGCGGGTGATCACTGTGGAGCGCTTTGCCGATTGCTATACGGCCGAGGTCGCAACCGGACCGAAACTGTCCCGACCGATCCGGGTCGTGGCCGCCTGCGGCAATGGCACGGCCGGCGCCTTTGTGCCCGAGGCCCTGCGCCGGATGGGGGCCGAGGTGATCGAGATGGACACCAGGCTGGACTGGACCTTCCCCCGCTATAATCCCAACCCGGAAGATCGCGTCATGCTGGATGCCATGGCCGAACGGGTGCGCGAGACCGGGGCTGATCTGGCGCTCGGTTTCGACGGCGACGGCGACCGCTGCGGCGTGGTCGATGACCGGGGGCATGAAATCTTCGCCGACCGCATGGGGCTGATGCTGGCGCGCGATCTGGTCGCCGACCATCCCGGCGCGACCTTTGTCGTCGATGTGAAGTCGACCGGCCTTTATCGCACCGACCCCGTTCTGGCCGCCGCCGGTGCCCGGGTCGTCTATGGCATGACGGGCCACAGCCATATGAAGCGGGCCGTAGCCGCCGAGCGCGCCTTGGTCGGCTTTGAAAAGTCGGGCCATGTCTTCTTCGCCCCGCCGCTGGGCCGGGGCTATGACGACGCCCTCGTCTTTGCGCGCGAAATCCTCCGGCTGCTGGACCGGGCGCAGGGGCGTCGCCTGTCGGAACTGGAGGCTGACCTGCCCCCCGCCTTCACCTCCCTGACCATGAGCGCCCACTGTCCGGATACGGAGAAATATGCGGTGGTCGAGCGCATTGCCGGCGAATACCGGGCGCTGGCGGCTGCGGGGGGCACAGTGCTGGGCCGGGGCATTCTGGACCTGATCACCGTCAACGGCATCCGCGTCGAGCTGGAGGGCGGCGCCTGGCTGCTGGTCCGGGCCTCGTCCAACAAGCCCGAGCTGGTGGTGGTGGTCGAAAGCCTCGACTCGGCCGACGATATGCGGGCCCTTTTCCATGACGAGGTCAAACCCCGGCTGGCCGCCCATCCCGAGGTCGGCGGCTGGAATCAGGAAGTTTGACCGCATCGGCGCAGCGGTCCATTAGGCCCGCGACCGGGAGGACGGGTGAGCCAGACCAGCGACCAGATCGTCATCGTGGGCGGCGGATTCTCCGGCGCCATGGCCGCCGCGCGTCTGGCCGAGTGCGGACAGGCCGCGACCGTGATCGATGCCGGTGGCGATTTTGGCCGGGGCGTCGCCTATTCCACCCCCTTTGACGGCCATCTGCTGAACGTCCGCTCCAACCGGATGAGCGCGATCGAGGGGCGCCCCGACGACTTCGTCAATTGGCTGAGGCGTCACCATCCGGACCGCGCCGATCCCGAAGGCTTCGCGCCGCGCCGTCTCTATGGCCTCTATGTGCGGGACCGTCTGGAAGCGGTTGAGGCGGCTCACCCAGGCCGGATCACGCGCCTCCACGGCCGCGCAGCGTCGGTTGAGGGCACGGCGGTGGCGCTCGACGACGGGCGTCTCGTCCCTGGCCGCGCCGTGGTTCTGGCCACCGGCAATCCGGCGCCCCGGACGGCTTCCGGACGCGGTGACCGTGTCATCGCAGACCCGTGGGCGCCGGGGGCCCTCGACCGGATTGCTGCCGGGGACCGGATCGCCATCATCGGCTCCGGCCTGACCATGGTCGATATGGCGGTCTGGCTTCGGGCCCGGGGCTGGCAGGGCAAGCTTTTTGCCCTGTCCCGTCGCGGACTGGAGCCGCGCGCCCATGCGGATCGACCTGAAACACCTCTGGCCCTGACACCCGATCTGACGCAGGGGCCGGCCTCGGCGCGTCTGGCTGCTGCCCGGCGGCTCGCGTCCGGCGGTCAGTGGCGGGCCTTGATGGAGGGGTTCCGTCCTGTGACCGGCGACCTGTGGCGCGCTGCGGACGGGGCGACCCGGGCTCGCTGGGTCCGGCACCTTCGCCCCTTCTGGGATGTGCATCGTCATCGGATCGCACCGGTGATCGCGAGCGAGATGAAGGCCCTGTCCGATGAGCGCCGTCTGACCGTCGTCGCGGGCCGGGTCCTTTCGGTGACGGCGACCGGGGCCGGTGTCTCGCTCGACTATCGGCCCAAGGGCGCCACCCGCACGGAGACCGTCGCGGCCGACTGGCTGATCGACTGCAGCGGCCCCGGCCACGATCCGGCCCGCGACCCGCTGACGGGGCCACTGATCTCAACGGGCCGCGCCCGCCTCGATCCCTTGCGGCTGGGGCTGGAACTGGATGACAGCGGGCGGGTGCTGACGGCCGATGGCACCCCCGACCCCGCCCTTTTCGTTCTGGGCCCCCCCGCCCGCGCCACCTTCTGGGAAACCGTCGCCGTCCCCGACATCCGCAAACGGATCGAGGACCTGGCGAGGGCCTTGGCTGAGTAAGGAGTGATCGTATGAGCCACCACAAATCCCGCACGCTTGCCGGTCGCGACCTGGCCCCCGAGACCCTGATGATGGGCTTCGGCTATGACCCGACCCTGTCCGAGGGAGCGATCAAGGCGCCCCTGTTCCAGGCCTCGACCTTTGTCTTCAAATCGGCCGAGGACGGAAAACGCTTCTTCGAGGTCGCCTATGGCCTGCGCGAGAAGGAACCGGATGAGGCGCTGGGCCTGATCTATTCGCGGATCAACAACCCCAACCTCGAAATCCTCGAGGACCGTCTGGCGGTCTGGGACAAGGCGGATCGCGCCCTGGTCTTCTCCAGTGGCATGGCGGCCATTTCGACGGCCATGCTGGCCCTGACTCGCCCCGGCGATACCGTCCTCTACGCCGCTCCGGCCTATGGCGGGACCGAATATCTGTTCGACCGCATCCTGCCCCGCTATGGCGTCAAGGTGGCCCAGGTGCTGGCCACCGGCGGCACCGAGGTCCTGAAGCAGGCCATTCGCGACACGGCCGCCCGGGCGGCGGAAGGCGGCGGGCGTCTGGCCGTCGTCTATCTGGAAACCCCGTCGAACCCGACCAATCAGGTGCTGGATATCGCCGCCGCCGTGGCCGAGGCGCGGGCGCTGGATCAGGCCGAACGCCCCATCGTCGCGGTCGACAACACCTTTCTCGGCCCGCTGTGGCAGCGCCCGCTGGAACTGGGCGCCGACCTGTCGCTCTATTCGCTGACCAAATATGTCGGCGGCCACTCCGACCTGATCGCCGGCGGTTGTCTGGGCACGACCGAGGTGATGGCCCGCATTGCCGAGATGCGCACCATCTGTGGCACCGCCACCGACCCCCATACCGCCTGGCTGCTCAGCCGCAGCCTCGAGACCCTGCACCTGCGCATGGAGCGGTCCCAGGACAATGCCCGGGTGCTCAGCGAGCGCCTCCGCGCCCATGACAAGGTCGCCGATGTTCTGGTCGCCGGGGGCGGCGCGGGCGAGCAGCGCGCCATATTCGAGGCCCAGTGTCAGGGCCCCGGATCGACCTTCTCGATCCGGCTGAAGGGCGGCGAGGCCGAGGCCTTTCGCATGCTGAATGCCCTCAGACTGTTCAAACTGGCCGTCAGCCTCGGCGGCTCCGAAAGCCTGGCCTCCCACCCGTCCAGCATGACCCACTCGGACTATTCCACCGAGGCCAAGGGCCGCTGCGGCATCGGGGATGACCTGATCCGGCTGTCGGTCGGCGTCGAGAACGTCGAGGACCTGTGGGTCGACCTCGAACAGGCCCTCGCTGCGGTCTAGCCCGCCGCCTTCACCGCCGCACAGATGTCGTCGACCACGGACCGGACCAGATCCTCGTCGTCGCCCTCGGCCATGACGCGGATCAGTTTCTCGGTGCCGGACTTGCGCACCAGCACCCGGCCCTGACCCTTGAGCCGCGCCTCGCCCTCGGCGATGGCGGCCTTGACGCCGGCCGCCTCCATCGGCTTGCCGGCGGCGTAGCGGACATTCTCGAGGATCTGCGGCACAGGCTCGAACTGGCGGGCCAGATCGCTCATCTTGCGCCCGCTCTTGACCAGCACGGCCAGCACCTGCAGCGCCGAAATCAGCCCGTCGCCCGTGGTCGCATGGTCGCGCAGGATAATGTGGCCCGACTGTTCGCCGCCCAGATTGAAGCCACCTTCGCGCATCCGCTCCATGACATAGCGGTCGCCGACCCTGGTCCGCTCCAGCGTCAGGCCGTCCGCCAGCAGGGCGCGCTCCAGCCCCAGATTGGACATGACGGTGGCAACCACCCCGCCGCCCATCAACAGGCCCTGTGCGGCCCAGTCCCGCGCCACCAGCGCCATGATCTGGTCGCCGTCGACGACCTGGCCCTTCTCGTCGCAGATGATCACCCGGTCGGCGTCGCCATCCAGCGCAATGCCGATGTCGGCCCGGTGCAGATTAACCGCCGCGCTCAGGGCCTGCGGGTGGGTCGAGCCGCAGTCCGCATTGATGTTCAGCCCGTTGGGGTCGACGCCCAGGGGGAAGACCTCGGCGCCCAGCTCATAGAGGGTGGTCGGCGCCACGCGATAGCCGGCCCCGTTGGCGCAATCGATCACGACCCGCAGGCCCTTCAGGCTCAGTGCCTTGGGGAAGGTCGCCTTGGCCACCTCGATATACCGCGCCTGGCTGTCGTCGATCCGCTTGACCCGCCCCAGTTGGTCGGCGGGGGCCAGCCCCTCGTCCAGCCGGGCGTCCATCATGGCCTCGATCCTGAGCTCGACCGAGTCCGAGAGCTTGTAGCCGTCCGGCCCGAACAGCTTGATGCCATTGTCCATGAGGGCCTTGTGCGAGGCCGAGATCATCACGCCCAGATCGGCGCGCATCGACCGCGTCATCATGGCCACGCCCGGCGTCGGCAGGGGGCCAAAGGTGATCACATCCATGCCGGCGCTGGCAAAGCCGGCGACCAGCGCCGGCTCGATCATATAGCCGGACAGGCGGGTATCCTTGCCGATCACCACCTTGTGGCGCCGGTCGTCCTCCGACATGAACAGCCGTCCGGCCGCCAGACCGACCCGAAGGGCCACCTCGGGCGTCATGGGGTGGCTGTTGGCCCGGCCCCGGATGCCGTCGGTCCCGAAATAGCGTCTCTCGCCCATGGTGTCCTCTCGCGCCCCTCTTTCCCTCTCGCGCCGCGTCCCTGGCCTGACCCGTCAGGCACGGAAACCTTGCGAAACCGCAATTTAGGTGTCACGCCCCGTCCTCTTGCCCTAGGGGGGAGCCGCCCCCGGGGCAAATGCGGGCTTAGACCGTCACAGGCCTGTGGGTAAAGCCATGGTTTCCTGACGGCCTTTGATGAGGGACGAAAACACATGTGCGGCATCATTGGTGTGACCGGAACCGGCGCGGCGGTTCCCCGGCTGATCGAAAGCCTCAAACGTCTCGAATACCGGGGCTATGACTCGGCAGGCGTCGCGGCCCTGGTCGAGGGCCGTATCGAGCGCCGGCGGGCCAAGGGCAAGATCGCGGCGCTGGAGGCGGTCCTCAAGGCGGAGCCCCTCTCCTCCACGGTCGGGATCGGCCATACCCGCTGGGCCACCCACGGCGCGCCGACGACCGAGAATGCCCACCCGCACAAGG
>CAYNDG010000007.1:9252-16468 GCA_964395805.1 uncultured Brevundimonas sp. | reverse complement strand
CCTTCCGCTGGTATCTGATCGGGGACGGGCCGGATCGCCGGGCGCTGGAGCAGCGCATCGCCGCCGCTGACGTCGCTGACCGGGTCATCCTCATGGGACAGTCCGGCAATCCCTTCCCGGCCTATCGGCACGCCGATCTGGTGGCCATGGTGTCGAACCATGAGGGCCTGTGCGGCGTCATCAATGAGGCCAAGGTCTCGGGCGCCGCCGTCCTGGCCGTCAAGGTCTCCGGCATCGACGAGCAACTGACGGACGGCGACAACGGCTGGGTCATCGACAACGATCAGACGGCGATCATCGAAGCCCTGTCGGATCTGATCCGATCGCCGGAAAAGGTCGCGCGCGTCCGTAATGACCGCTATCCCGCCGCCATTCTCGATGATGCGCTGAAGCTGGATCAGATCGAGGCCCTCTTCCTGGGACACACACCCTGAATGTGCGGATTTACCGTCGTCCTTAACCGGGCCGGGCTCACGGCGCGCGACGAACAGGCCCTGAACGCCTGTATCGCCGGCATGACCTATCGCGGGCCGGATGAGCACGGCATCTGGCGCGATGATCATGTCGCCCTGGGGCACGTCCGCCTGTCGATCATCGGGGTGGCCAACGGCCTCCAGCCGATCTTCAGCGAGGACCAGTCGCTGGTGCTGGTCTGCAACGGCGAAATCTACAACCACCGGGAACTGCGGGCGCGTTTCGTGGCCGATGGGGCTGTCTTTCAGACGGCGTCGGACAGCGAGGTGCTGATCCATGCCTACCGGGCCTATGGGGATGATTTCCTGCGGCACATCGACGGCATGTTTGCCTTCGTGCTCTACGACCGCGCGCGCGGCATGGTCATCTGCGCCCGCGATCATGCGGGCAAGAAGCCTCTGTATTATGCCGGGACGGCCGACGGTATGGTCTTTTCGTCCGAGGTGAAGGCCGTCCGGCGCTTCCTCGACGGCGGCGGGACGCTGAATGCCGAAGTGATCCGCCAGGTCCAGGCGCAGCGCTATTCCCTCACGGAATCCGACACCTATGTCGCCGAGGTCCACAAGGTCATGCCGGGCCATGTCGCCCGTGTCGGCCGGCATCAGGACCTGACCCTCGAACGCTGGTACCGCTGCAAGCCCGAGCCGACTTTTGAGGGCAGCTATGACGAGGCTGTCGAGCAGACGCGGAGCCTGTTGTTCCGGGCGGTGGAGCGGCGGCTGGAATCCGAGGTGCCGCTGGCCCTGCTGCTCAGCGCCGGCATCGACTCCTCGGCCATCGCCTGTATCGCCAGGGCGCTGGGACACCCGCTCAAGGTGTTCTCCGCCGGGTTCTCGGACCGGTCGACCCACGATGAATCGTATGAGGCCGAGCAGTTGGCCGGGCATCTCGGTCTCGACTTTACCCGCGTCGAGATCGATCAGTCGGACTTCAGAAATGAACTCCCGACCATACTGTCCTATCTCGACGAGCCCAACGGCGACCCCTCACAGTTCGCCCAGTGGTATCTCTACAAGGCCGTGCGACAGAACGGCTACACGGTGCTGCTGAGCGGCATCGGCGGCGACGAAATCTTCTTCGGCTATCCGTCCGCCAATCGCGTGAAGACCGGTGCGGGGGCGGCGCAGGGCGGGCGATTGCAGCGGCTGGCTGCGACCCTCTCTGCCAGCGATCTCGGGGCACGGGTTGAGCTGCTGGCCTATCTGCTGCGCAAGTCGGCTTATCAGCGCTCGATCCGGAACCGGCCGGTGCTGACCGAGGTTGCGGCGATTGTCGAGCAGCAGGGGCGGCCCGCCCTGACCTGGCCCGAGCTTGAGGATCGGGACCTGGAGGACCCGCTGGATCGCAGGTACAGCCGCCTGCTGCGCGCCTATCTGCCGAACAATGGCTATTTCCTCGCCGACAAGCTGGGCATGGCCCATTCGCTGGAGGTGCGCTGTCCCCTCGCCGACCGGGACCTGCGGGCTTTCGTGGCGACCCTGCCGCTCTCCCACAAATTCCCGGACGACCGGGCCAAGGGGCTGCTGAAGGATGCCCTGCGGGGGGTGGTGCCGGATGAGGTGCTGGACCGTCGCAAGACGGGGTTCACGCCGCCCTCGACCTATGTGCTGGAAGCGGTCAGGGCCTACCGCAACCGCCATTTCAGCTCCCGTCTGACGACCCTGGCCCAGGTCGCCACCGACTATTACTGCGCGGATCTGGCGGCGGCCGGGCACGACACGCCATGAGCCAGCGCCTGAACGCGGCCATGCTGTCCTACACCCAGGTGGCGGTGCGGATCGTCACGACGCTGGTGTTCACGCCGATCCTGGTCGGGGCACTGGGGCAGGAGGGCTATGGCCTGTTCAGCATCGTCGGCGCGCTGGCGGCCTATTTCTACATGATCGATTTCGGGATGAATGACGGCGTGATGCGCTTCTTCGTCCGGCACGAGAACACCCCCGACGAGCGCCGCCGGTTCCTGAAACAGATGCTGGGATTCTATGCCGGGCTCGGCCTGCTGGTGGCGGGGGCGACCTATGCCGTCCACGGCCTCGCGCCCGCGCTGTTCGGAGCCAGTCTGACGGGGCCCCAGGTCGCGCTGCTTCAGGACATGATCATCGCAGTCGGGGCCGGGGCGGTGGTGATGGTCGCGTTCAATCCGCTGGGCGCCCTGTTGTCGGCCATGGAGCGCTTCGTCTTTCTGCGCCTGCTCGAGATTTTCACCGCCGTCACCTCGACCCTGCTGACCGTCGTGCTGCTGTGGCAGGGGTTCGGCGCCCTGATGGTGGTGATCGTCATGTCGGGCGCCCTGGTCTTCCAGGTCGCGGCGCGCCTGATCTATATTGTCCTTGTGCTGAAGATACCGGTCGGCTGGTCCTGGCCCGGGTGGTCGCGGCTCAAGCCCGTGGCCCTCTATGCCGCCCCGATCTTCGTCTCGGTGATGGTCGAGCAGATCTACTGGAAGCTGGACAATCTGATCATCGGGGCCGTGCTGGGTGCGGCGCCCGTGGCCCTCTATGCGATCGGGACCACCTTCAACAAACATCTGATGAGCTTCGGCACCGCCATTTCGCGGGTCATGGCGCCCGAGATCATCCGCCAGGCCGATTCCGGTGCCGATGCCCCGGCCCTCAACAGCCTGCTGATCCGGGTGTCGCGGCTTCAGGCCCTGTTCCTGCTGCTGGTCATTTCAGGGCTCGGCCTGTTCGGTGCGCGCTTCATCGACCTGTGGCTGGGGCCGGACTATGGGCTGGCCTACACCATCCTGCTGATCGTGCTGATACCCTATACGCTGGAGCTGATCGGCAATGCACGGAACATCCTGTTGCAGGTCAAGAGCCTGTACTGGCACCGCTCGCTGATGATTCTGGCGATTGCCTGTCTCAACATTCCGCTGACCATTGTGCTGCTCAATCTGTGGGGCGTGGTGGGGGCGGCGGTCAGCACCGGTATCGGCCTGATGGTCGGCTATGTCGCGGTGGCCATCCTGCTGCAGCTCAAGCTGGGGCTCGACATGGGCCGCTATTTCCGCGAGCTGGCCCGGGGCCTGGTGCTGGTGCTGGCGTTATGCGTGCCTGTGGGGCTGGCCCTTAACCACTGGATGATCGGCGGCTGGGCGGGCCTGTTCCTGTGCGTGGCGATCTATACGCCCCTCTATGCCGGCCTGATGCTGGCGATCGGCATGAACCCCTATGAGAGGGGACTGGTCCGCCGTGTGCTGACCAAGGTCGCGCCGGGTGTCGCTGCGAGGTGGACATGAGCCGGTCCGCGCCCTTCGACCCCGCCCGGCCGTTTGTCGTCTATGTCGGCCCCTTCGCCTTTCCGGAGGGCGGTGCCGCGGCGCGGCGCATCCTCGGCAATGCGCAGAGCCTGGTCGCGGCCGGCTATCAGGTGCTGGTCCTGTCGGGACAGCAGGCCCCGGACGATGAGGTTTACAGCCTCGGCGACGGCATCTTTCTGGCCTCGACGTCCGAGCGCGATGCCGAGCACCTGCCCAACCTGCTGCGCCTGACCCGCTATGTGACCATGGGCGCGAAAAGCCGGGCCTGGCTGGAGCAGCGGAAGGCGAAACCGGCCGCCGTCATCCTCTACAGCGGCTACACCCCCTACATCCTGCAACTGCGCGGATGGTGCCGCAGGGCCGGGGTGCCGCTGATCTTCGACGCGGTCGAATGGTATACGGCGGCCTCGCCGCTGGGCTTCGCCACCTCGCCCTATCTCTGGCAGACCGAGATCGCCATGCGCTGGCTGATCCCGCGCCTTGACGGCGTCATCGCCATCAGCCGCTGTCTGGAGGATCACTACACCCGGGCCGGCCTGCCGGTCGTGCGCGTGCCGCCGACGCTGGACGCCAGGGCAACGCCGGTGGGGAAGGGGGGCGACGACGACCGGCTGAGCCTCGTCTATGCCGGGACGCCGGGCCGCAAGGACCTGCTGGGTGTTCTTCTGCAAGCCGTTGCCACGGTCGATCCGAACGGCGAGCGGCTGCGTCTCGACATCTATGGTCCGCGCCCGGACGACCTCAAGGCCTATGGCCTCGCCGACATTCCGCTGTCGGTGACAGCCCATGGTCCTGTGGCGCAGGCGACAGCCATGGCGGGTGTGGCCCGCGCCGATTTCTCGGTCCTGCTGCGCCGTCCGGACAAGGTCGCCACGGCGGGCTTTCCGACCAAATTCGTCGAGAGCCTGGCGGTCGGCACGCCGGTCATCGCCACCCTGACCAGTGATCTTGCGGACCATCTTGTCGATGGCACGAACGGGCTGGTCTGCGCCGATGTCTCACCCGAGACCGTGGCCCGTGTGCTGGAGCGCGCCCTGGCCATGACCACAAAGCAGAAATCGGCCCTGCGAAAAGCCGCCCGTCACACGGCTGAGACGGGATTCGACTATCGGCGGCACACTGACGGGTTGCGGCGTCTGGTCGAGGCGGTGACCTGTGCTAAGGACGCCCGCACACAAGGGACGGGGATATGAAGGCTCTGGTCACCGGCGGCGCCGGCTTCATCGGTTCGAACATCTGCGCGGCCCTGCTGCGGGACGGGGATCAGGTGCGCGTGGTCGACGATCTCAGCTCGGGCTACCGCAGCAATCTCAAACCGCTGGACGGGGTCGAGCTGATCGAGGGCGATGTCCGCGACGCCGATCTGATGATGCGCGCGGCCGAAGGGTGCGAGGTGGTCTTCCATCTGGCGGCCTCGGTCGGCAACAAGCGGTCGATCGACAATCCGGTCGAGGATGCCGAGATCAATGCGCTGGGCACCATGCGGGTGCTGGAAGCGGCCCGGGCGGCCGGCGCGCGCAAGGTCGTGGTGTCGTCCTCGGCCGGCATCTATGGCGAGCTCAAGACCCTGCCGATCGCCGAGGATCACCCGCTGGAGCCGCTGACCCCCTACGGCGTGTCCAAGCTGTTTTCGGAAAAGCAGGCGCTGGCCTATGCCCATGTCTATGGGATGGAGGCGATCTGCCTGCGCTATTTCAACGTCTATGGCCCGAACCAGCGGTTCGACGCCTATGGCAATGTCATTCCGATCTTTGCCTTCAACGCCCTGGGCGGCCGGCCGATTCACATCTTCGGCGACGGCCACCAGACGCGCGACTTCGTCAATGTCGCCGATGTGGTCCAGGCCAATCTGGCGGCGGCGAGAAATGTCGGAACGTCGGGTGCCTTCAATATCGCCAGCGGTACCCAGATCGAGATCGGCGACCTGGCCCGCCGCGTGGCCGCCTATGTCCCCAGTGAGGTGGTGATCGAGCATGTCGGCACCCGTCCCGGCGATGTGGCCCACAGCCTGGCCGACATCTCGGCGGCGAAGGCGGCCTTCGGCTATGCCCCGACCGTCGGCATCGAGGATGGGCTGGACACCTATATGGCCTGGGCCAGGGGCGAAGCCGCCGCGCCCGCCACGCAGAACTGAGGAGAGCTGACCCCGTGCTCAATGATGTTTGCCTGATGATCACCGGCGGCACCGGCTCTTTCGGGAATGCCGTGCTGCGTCGCTTCCTCGAGACCAATGTGCGCGAAATCCGCATCTTCAGTCGCGACGAGAAGAAGCAGGACGACATGCGCAAGCAGTACGGCCAGGAGAAGCTGAAATTCTTCCTCGGCGACGTCCGCGACAAGGACAGCCTGCGCACCGCCATGGTCGGCGTCGACTATGTGTTCCACGCCGCCGCGCTGAAACAGGTACCGTCGTGTGAATTCTTCCCGATGGAAGCGGTCAAGACCAATGTCATGGGCACGGCCAATGTCATCGATGCCGCGGCCGAGGCCGGCGTGCGTCGCATGATCGGCCTCAGCACCGACAAGGCCTGCCACCCCGTCAATGCCATGGGCATCTCCAAGGCCATGATGGAAAAGGTGCTGGTCGCCCGCTCGCGGACGCTGGACCCCGAGAAAATGACGCTGTGCGCCACGCGCTACGGCAATGTCATGGCCTCGCGCGGCTCGGTCATTCCGCTGTTCGTGCGCCAGATCGCGGCGGGCCAGCCGATCACCGTCACCGATCCCGATATGACCCGCTTCATGATGACGCTGGATCACGCCGTCGATCTGGTGCTGTTCGGCTATGAGAAGGGCCAGAACGGCGACATCCTGGTGCAGAAGGCTCCGGCGGCGACGCTGACGGTGCTGGCCCGGGCGCTCACCGAACTGATGGGCAAGCCCGACCACCCGATCCATGTCATGGGCACCCGCCACGGCGAGAAGAAGCACGAGACCCTGCTGTCGCGCGAGGAAATGGTCCACGCCGAGGAGATCGGTGAATACTACCGCGTCTCGGCCGATATGCGCGACCTGAACTACGGCGCCTATGTCGAGGAGGGCGAGGCCCGGCTGTCGAACGCCGAGGACTATACCTCCGAAAACACCACCCGGCTGGATGTCGGGGGCATGAAGGACCTGCTGCTGCAGCTGGACTTCATGCGCACCGTGCTGGACGGCGGGCCGATCGAGGCAGGTGTCTGACATGAAGGTCGTCGTCACCGGCGCCAATGGCTTCATCGGGCGCAACCTGCGCCTGCGCCTGTCCGAGATCGAGGGCATGGAGACGGTCGCCGTCACGCGCGAGACCACGCCGGATCAGCTGCGCGCCGCTCTGGCAGAGGCCGATGCCGTCATCCATCTGGCGGGCGTCAACCGACCGCAGGACCCGGCCGAGTTCGCCACCGGCAATGCCGACCAGACCGCGGCCCTGGTTGAGGCGCTGGGCGAGCGCGCCGTGCCGGTCATCTATTCGTCCTCGACCCAGGCCGAAGCCGACAA
>CAYNDG010000007.1:3600-9152 GCA_964395805.1 uncultured Brevundimonas sp. | reverse complement strand
CAGATCCGGTCGTTCCGGGCGATCCGCGAGACCCATACCGCCGGGCCGGTGGGCGTCGGCCTGACCCGCGCGCTTTATGCCACCTATGTCAGCGCCCTGCCGGTCGAGGATTTCGCCTATCCGCTGGTCCAGCACGGCGACCCGCGCGGCGTGTTCGTCGAGATGCTCAAGACCGAGCAGTCGGGCCAGTTTTCGTACTTCACCGCCCACCCCGGCATCACCCGCGGCGGCCACTATCACCACACCAAGACCGAGAAATTCCTGGTGCTGAAGGGTCATGCCCGGTTCCGCTTCCGCCATATGGAAACCGGCGAGACCTATGCCGTCGAGACGGAGGGTGGCCAGCCCATGGTGGTCGAGACCATTCCCGGCTGGGCCCATGACATCACCAATGTCGGGGACGAGGAAATGATCGTCATGCTGTGGGCCAATGAGATCTTTGACCGCGCCCGCCCCGACACCATCGCCAACGGACTGACCGGATGAAAAAGCTAAAAGTCGTCACCATCGTCGGGACCCGGCCCGAACTGATCCGCCTGTCGCGGGTCATGGCGGCGCTGGACCGTCACTGCGATCACGTGATCGTCCACACGGGCCAGAACTACGACTACGAGCTGAACGGGATTTTTCTGGAACAGCTGGGCATTCGCAAACCCGACCACTTCCTCGAGGCGGCGGGCGCCACGGCAGCCGAGACGATCGGCAATGTCATCGCCGCCTCCAGCCGGGTGCTGGCCGAGGTCAAGCCCGATGCCATGCTGGTGCTGGGCGATACCAACAGCTGCCTGGCGGTGATCGCGGCCAAGCGGCTCAAGATCCCGACCTTCCACATGGAGGCCGGCAACCGCTGTTTCGACATGCGCGTGCCCGAGGAGATCAACCGCCGCATCGTCGACCATGTGTCGGACATCAACCTGACCTACAGCGAGATCGCCCGCGAATATCTGCTGGCAGAGGGGCTGGACCCGCAGCGCGTGATCCGCACCGGCAGCCCGATGCACGAGGTGCTCAGCCACTATCGTCCCGGTATCGACGCCGCCGATCCCCTGCCGACGCTGGGCCTCAAGCCGCACGACTATTTCCTGGTCAGTGCCCACCGCGAGGAGAACATCGAGTCCGATGTCCAGTTTGGCGGCCTGATCGAGATCCTGAACGGTCTGGCCGAGCGGTTCGACAAGCCGGTGGTGCTGTCCACCCACCCGCGCACCCGCAACAAGATCGAAGCCTCGGGCGCCAGGCTGGACGACCGGGTCATGCAGATGAAGCCTTTCGGCTTCCTGGATTATGTGCACCTGCAGATGAAGGCCCGCGCGGTCCTGTCGGACAGCGGCACGATCACCGAGGAGTCCTCGATCCTCAACTTCCCCGCCCTCAACATCCGCGAGACGCACGAGCGGCCCGAGGGCATGGAGGAGGGGGCCGTCATGATGGTCGGCATGAACCCCGAGCGCGTCTTCCAGGGGCTGGAGATTCTCGAAAGCCAGCCGCGCGGCAACGACCGCCTGCTGCATGTCGTGCGCGACTATGACGTCGACAATGTCTCGGAAAAGGTCGTGCGCATCATCGTCAGCTATACCGACTTCGTGAACCGCGTCGTCTGGCGCAAATAGTTTCCTCTCCGGCCCGGACGTCCCATGATCACGCTCGACACCACACGCATCGCCATCATCGGGCTGGGCTATGTCGGCCTGCCGCTGGCGGTGGAATTCGGCAAACGCTTTCCGGTCGTCGGCTTTGACATCAATGCCGCCCGCATCGCCGAGCTGAAGGCCGGCCGCGACAGCACGCTGGAGGTCGAGCCGGATGAGCTGGGTCAGGCCACCCACCTGACCTATGCGTCGGATGCCGCCGCCATGGCCGACTGCAACGTCTATATCGTCACGGTCCCGACCCCGATCACCGAGAGCAAACAGCCCGACATCACCCTGCTGAAAAAGGCGTCGGAGACCATCGGCCGGGTGCTGAAGCGCGGCGACATCGTCATCTATGAATCGACCGTCTATCCGGGCGCGACCGAGGAAGACTGCGTGCCGGTGCTGGAGGCCACCTCGGGCCTGACCTTCAACGTCGACTTCTTTGCCGGCTACAGCCCCGAGCGCATCAATCCGGGCGACAAACAGCACCGCCTGCCCGACATCATGAAGGTGACCTCGGGCTCGACGCCTGAGGTCGCCGACTATGTCGATGCCCTCTATTCGACCATCATCACGGCCGGCACGCACAAGGCCTCCAGCATCCGCGTGGCCGAGGCCGCCAAGGTGATCGAGAACACCCAGCGCGACCTGAACGTCGCCCTGATCAATGAGCTGGCCATCATCTTCAACCGCATGGGTATCGACACCGAGGCGGTGCTGAAGGCGGCGGGCACCAAGTGGAATTTCCTCAACTTCCGGCCCGGTCTGGTGGGCGGCCACTGCATCGGCGTCGACCCCTATTATCTGACGCACAAGGCCGAGGCTGTCGGCCACCACCCCCAGATCATCCTGTCGGGCCGGCGCGTCAATGACGGCATGGGCCAGTATGTGGCCGACCGGATGATCAAGGCCCTGATCGACCGCCAGATCCACGCCCGGGGCGCGCGCGTGCTGATCCTGGGCCTGACGTTCAAGGAAAACTGCCCCGATGTGCGTAACACCCGCGTGGTCGATGTGCGCAAGGCCCTGATCGAATGGGGCGCCGAGGTCGACGTCTGCGACCCCTGGGTCAATGCCGACGAGGTCCGCCACGAATACGGCTTCGACGTCATCACCGACCCGTCAGACGGCGCCTATGACGGCATCATCCTGGCCGTCGCCCATCAGGATTTCCGCAAGCAGGGCGTCTCCGCCATCCGCAAACTCGGCAAGCCCGACCACGTGCTCTACGACCTGAAATATCTGTTCGACGCCGACCAGACCGACGTGCGGCTGTAGGGGGCAGCAATGGGGGGGCGTGCGAGGCCGAAGCTATCTTGAGGGCTCTTCCCCGACTGTCATGGTCCGGTCGGAAAAGATCGTCTAAAGAACATCGGTAGCTTCTGCGGGGGAGAAGACCTATGTCCGGATTGAGACGACTGGCCAAACAGATCCGACGCGCCATTGCGCCGCAGCGTGGCAAGCCGGCGGTCGGCACCGTCGCCGATGTACGTGCCGTCTATGACGATGTGTTCGAGAACGACGAGGGTTTCGACATCCTCGACATCAGCAACGAACCCAAGCTGAAATATGTTCTGGATTTCGCCCGCACCATCGACGGCACGGTGCTGGACGCCGGCTGCGGCCGGGGCAGTGTGCTGCGCCACATGCTGGACAACGGTGTTGATGCTTTCGGCATCGAATTGAGCAAGGCGGCCTGCGACATGTATCTGCAGGGCGTGCCGCACGCCAATGCCGACATCATTTCCTGGGCCGATCAGGGTCACACCTATCCCGGCCTGATCTGTACCGATGTGCTTGAGCACATCCCCCCGGACCAGATCGAGGGTGTGATCGACGCCCTGGCGCGTCTGGCCCCCAAGGGCCTGCTGGGGATCGCCAACCACTCCTCCATCCACAACGGCCACGAATTGCACGTGATCCAGAAGGGTCACCGCTGGTGGGTGTCGAAGCTGGGCGAAAGGTTCGCCAAGGTTGATGTCATTCCGCCGCATGCGGACGACAGCGTGTTGGTTGGCCACTTCAAGGCTGACCGGTTCTTCTTTATTCGCGTCGAGAAGTAGCGGTCCTGGATGACGGGTAGAGGGCTGGGGGGGCGGATGTCCAACGCTGAGATGGTCAGTGATCACTATGATGATCGCTATTTCGCGCGGCAGATCGAGATTGGTACCTTTGGTGGCTGGGCCAACCGGACGAAGTTCCAGTCCGAGATCCGGCCGACTGATGATGTGCTGGATTTCGGCTGCGGCAGTGGTTTCCTGCTCAAGGGTCTGACCTGCGGTACACGCTCGGGGATCGAGATCAATCCGGCCGCCGTCCCGGTCGCGCGCGAGAATGGCGTGACCGTCTACACGTCCGTGGAGGCCGCCCCTGACGCAGCCTTTGACGTAATCATCTCCAACCATGCGCTGGAACACACCCTGCGCCCGCTCGACAATCTCAAGGTCCTGCGGACCAAGCTGAAGCCCGGCGGCAAGCTGGTGCTGGTGGTGCCCTGCGAAGGTCTGTCGAACGTCTACAAGCCGGGCGACATCAACAACCACCTTTACACCTGGAACCCGATGACACTCGGTAATCTGGTGACAGAGGCCGGCTTTGCGGTGCGCGAGTCGAAGGCCTATGTGCACAAATGGCCGGTCGGGTGGCGCAAGTTCCGGAGCCTCTATTTCCGGCATCGCTGGCTGTTTGACCTGCTGTCGCGTATTCGCGGCCAGATGCATCGCCAATATTCGCAGGTCCGGGTCGTCGCCGTCCGGGCGGATTGATCGTCCGCCGGTCATGACCCACGTCCTGGTCCTCGCCTCGCATGCGCCGTCGCTGGTCAATTTCCGGGGGCCGCTGATTGCCGAGATGGTGCGGCGGGGCTGGCGGGTGACGGCGGCGGCGCCGGATTTTGACGCCGGCACCCATGCCGCGCTGGTGGCGCTTGGTGCCCACCCGGTGGATGTGCCCATGGCCCGCACCGGCATGAACCCGCTGGCGGACCTGGCCTATCGCAACAGCCTGATCGCCCTGTTCCGGCGCGAACAGCCGGATGTGCTGCTGGCCTATACGATCAAGCCGGTGATCTGGGGTCTGCTGGCCGCGCGCGCGGCGGGGGTGGGGCGGTCGGTCGCCCTGATCACCGGCCTCGGCTATGCCTTCACCGACGGGACAGGCGGCGGGTTGAAGCGGACGATCGCGGGCGTCATGGCCGCAAGCCTCTATCGGCTGGCGCTGGGCCGGGCCGACCGGGTGCTGTTCCAGAACCCCGATGACCGCGACCTTTTTCTGGGGCGGGGCCTGCTTCGGGATCAGGGTCAGATCGCGGTGGTCGACGGCTCGGGCGTCGATCTGGACCACTACAGCCCCGCACCCCTGCCGGACGCGCCCGTATTTCTGATGATCGGGCGGCTGCTGGGCGCCAAGGGCGTGCGCGAATATGCAGCGGCGGCCCTGGCGCTCAAGGCCCGCTATCCGCACGCCCGCTTCCAGCTGGTCGGATGGCGCGATCCCGGCCCGGACACGGTCGGCGAGGACGAACTTCAGGGCTGGATCGACGGCGGCATTGAGCATCTGGGCCGGCTGGACGATGTGCGCCCGGCCATTGCGGCGGCCCGCGTCTATGTGCTGCCGTCCTACCGCGAGGGGACGCCCCGCTCGGTGCTGGAGGCCATGGCCATGGGCCGTCCGGTCATCACCACCGATGCGCCGGGCTGTCGCGAGACGGTGGTTGACGGGCTGAATGGCCTCAGGGTGCCGCCGCGCGATGCCGGGGCGCTTGAGGCGGCCATGGAACGGCTGATCCTGCACCCGCAGCTGGCGGCAGAGATGGGACAGGCGTCGCTGGAGCGGGTGCGCGCCCGCTATGACGTGCACCGCGTCAATGCCCAGATCCTGTCGGCCGTGGCGGACGGATGACACCGCCGGTTTAGCGGG
>CAYNDG010000007.1:0-3500 GCA_964395805.1 uncultured Brevundimonas sp. | reverse complement strand
CTCGAGGGCTATGAGGGCTTTCGCGTCGAGCGCGTCGCGCTGGAGGATGCCGAGGCCCTGTATGCTGTCTGGGAGAAGGCCCGGCCCGAGGTCGTGGTCCACCTGGCGGCCCAGGCGGGCGTTCGCTACAGCATCGACCATCCCGAGGTCTATGTGGCCTCCAACCTGGTCGGCACCTTCAATGTGCTGGAGGCCGCGCGCCGCTATCCGGTGAAACACCTGCTGGCCGCCTCGACCAGCTCGGCCTATGGCGCCAATACCGAAATGCCGTTCCGCGAGACGGACAAGGCCGTCCACCCCATGACCCTCTATGCGGCGACCAAGAGCGCGACCGAGCTGATGGGCCACTCCTATGCGCACCTGTTCGGCACGCCGACGACCTTCTTCCGCTTCTTCACCGTCTATGGCCCCTGGGGCCGGCCCGATATGGCGCTGTTCAAATTCGCCAGGCTGATGCTCGAGGGCAAGCCCATTGAGGTTTACGGCGAAGGCAGGATGTCGCGCGACTTCACCTTCGTCGATGATCTGGTCGAGTCGATCGTGCGGCTGGTCCATGTGGTGCCCGGCACCGCCCCGCCGGTCGAGGGTGACACCCTGTCCCACGCCGCGCCCTTCCGGCTGGTCAATATCGGCGGCGGCAAGCCCAGCCCGCTGATGGACTATATCGCCGAGCTGGAAAAGGCGCTGGGCAAGCAGGCCGACAAGCAGTTCCTGCCCATGCAGGACGGCGATGTGCCCGACACGACCGCCTCGCCCGAACTGCTGGAGCGCCTGATCGGCTACAAGCCCGAAACCCCGATCAGCGTCGGCGTGCCCGCCTTCGTCGGCTGGTTCCGTCAGCGCTATAATCTGTGATGCCCCCGGCGGCCGACCGGCCGGTACGCCCGGCCCCGCTCAAGCGGCTGATCGACGTCGTCGCCTCCGCTGTGGGGCTGGTGGTCCTGTCGCCGGTGCTCCTCGTGCTGTGGATTGTGGTGCGCCGTCGCATGGGCAGCCCGGCCCTGTTTCGTCAGGTCCGGCCCGGCCTGCACGGTCGTCCGTTCGAGATGATCAAATTCCGCACCATGCGCGATGCGACCGGTCCGGAAGGCCGGCCCCTGCCGGATGCCGAGCGCCTGACCGCCTTCGGCCGCTGGCTGCGCGCCACCAGCCTCGATGAACTGCCCGAGCTGTGGAATGTGCTGAAGGGCCAGATGAGTCTGGTCGGCCCGCGGCCTCTGCTGATGGAATATCTGCCGCTCTACACCCCGGAACAGGCGCGCCGGCATGAGGTCCGCCCCGGCATCACCGGCTGGGCCCAGATCAATGGCCGCAACGCCGTCGGCTGGGACCAGAAATTCGCCCTCGATACCTGGTATGTCGACCGACACACTCTGTGGCTGGATGTGAAGATCCTTGCCCTGACACTTCGGCGTATAGTCCAGCGCGACGGCATCTCGGCGCCGGGCTCGGCGACCATGGAGAAGTTTGAGGGATGAAGGGGCGGCTGGCCATTCTTGGCGCGGGGGGGCACGGACGGGTCGTCGCCGATTGCGCCGAATGTCTGGGCTGGTCGCAGATCGCCTTCTTCGATGACAATCCCGGGGCGCAGAAGCCCGGCCCGTGGGAACTGGCCGGAACCGGCGCGGACCTGCTGGCCTCGGTCGCGGACTTCGAGGCCTTTGTCGTCGGTATCGGCATCAACCGCATCCGGCTGGAGCGCCAGCAGGCGCTGCGGGCGGCGGGCGGGACGCCGGCGACCCTGATCCACCCGGCGGCAACCGTCAGCCGCCATGCGGAGGTCGGTGACGGCTCGGTGGTCTTTGCGAGTGCCGTCGTCAACGTCGGGGCCTTTGTCGGTCAGGCCTGCATCCTCAACACCGGCTGCGGCATCGACCACGACGACCGGCTGGCCGACGGCGTCCATGTGTCGCCGGGCGCGCATCTGGGCGGCGGTGTATCGGTGGGCGAGGCCAGCTGGATCGGCCTCGGCGCCGCGGTGCGCGAGGGCATCGCCATCGGCCGGGACGTCCGGATCGGCGCCGGTGCTGTGGTGGTCGCCGATGTGTCTGATGGCCTTACCGTGGTCGGCAATCCGGCCCGGGACATGAAGCGGAAATCCTGATGCTGAACACCCCCTTTTCGCCCTGGCCGAGCTTCAGTCCGGAGGAGGTCCAGGCCGTCGCCGATGTCGTGGCCTCGAACCGCGTCAACTACTGGACCGGTGATCGCTGCCGCACCTTTGAAAAGCGCTTCGCCGAATGGACCGGGTCGAAACACGCCGTGGCCCTGGCCAATGGCACGGTGGCGCTGGATGTGGCCCTGAAGGCGCTGGGGATCGGCCCGGGCGATGAGGTCATCACCACGCCGCGCACCTTCCTGGCTTCCGCGTCCTCGATCGTCACGGCAGGGGCCATCCCCGTGTTTGCCGACGTCGATCCGGACAGCCAGAACATCACCGCCGACACCATCCGGGCCGTGATGACCGACCGGACCCGGGCCGTCATCTGCGTCCATCTGGGTGGCATGCCCTGCGACATGGATCCGATCATGGCGCTGGCCGAAGAGCGCGGCCTCAAGATCATCGAGGACTGCGCCCAGGCCCACGGCGCCCGCTACCGGGGCCGCAGCATCGGCTCGATCGGCCATATCGGCGCCTGGTCCTTCTGTCAGGACAAGATCATGACCACCGGCGGCGAAGGCGGCATGGTGACCACGGACGATCCCGCCCTGTGGGACTTCATGTGGTCGTACAAGGATCACGGCAAGAGCTGGCAGGGCGTCTACGAGCGCGCCCACCCGCCGGGCCCGCGACTGGTGCACGACAGCTTCGGCACCAACTGGCGCATGATCGAAATGCAGGCGGCCATCGGCCTGATCCAGCTGGAGCGCATGGCCGACTGGACCGCGCGCCGCACCGAAATCGCGCTGAAGCTGGCCGAGGCCTGCGCGTTGTTTCCGGTGGTGCGCGTGCCCCTGCCGCCCGAACACATCACCCACGCCTGGTACCGCTTCTATGCCTTTGTGCAGCCGGACCATCTGGCCGACGGCTGGACGCGCGATCGCATCATCGAAGAGATCAATGCGCTGGGCGTGCCCTGCTTCCATGGCTCGGCGTCCGAGGTCTATCTGGAGGCCGCTTTCGACGGCACGGGCTGGCGGCCGCCGCAGCGCCTGCCGGTCGCGCGGCAGCTGGGCGAGACCAGTATGGCCTTCCTGACCCACCCGACGCTTACGGACGACGAAGTGGCGAAGACATGTGAGGCGATCCGGACCGTGCTGGGCCGGGCGTCGGCCTAGGCGCGCATCCGTCGGCGCAGGCCCTCCAGCCAGACCGGCAGGGCGGCACAGGCGATGCCGGCGATATCGGCCAGCCAGTCGGCCCATTCGGCATTGCGCCCGACCTGCCCCTGCACAATCTCGATCAGCCCGCCCGCCAGCACCAGCCCGGCGAGGATCGTCCATCGCGGCGCGCGTGGGGCGGCCAGCAGATACAGGATGGTCAGCACATAGAAGCTGAG
>CAYNDG010000006.1:4163-17763 GCA_964395805.1 uncultured Brevundimonas sp. | reverse complement strand
TCACCGCCACCGGACCCAGCCGCCCGGCCAGCCGGGGCTCCGCCCGAAGCGCCAGTGCCAGATTGGTCAGCGGACCCAGAACCGCGAGCGACACGGTCTTCTCGGGGCGCGCCATGACGCTCTCGACGATGGCCTCGACCGCCCCGCCCGGCGCGCAGCCGACTGCGGGCTCGAACGGGGCCATGTCGCCCAGCCCCTCGGCCCCGTGAAACTCGCCCGCGCCCATGGGGTCCCGCCGCAGGGGACGTTCGGCGCCCATGAAGACCGGCACATCCTCTCGTCCGGCGATCTGGCGCAGGATGCGGGCGTTCCGCGCCGTCTTGTGGACCGGCACATTGCCACCCACCGTGGTGACGGCCAGCAGCTCCAGCGTGGGCGTTCCAAAGGCGGTCAGCAGGGCCACGGCATCGTCCACGCCGGGGTCGCAATCGATGATCAGGGGGGTCGGGCTCATCAGGCTACCCCTGCCGCGCGTCGCTCTCGGTTGCAATGTCTGGCAGGCAGAACCTGACACAGGCCGCGGCAAGCACCTCGGCCGAGTCCACCAGCGGCACGGCCACGTCGTTGGCCCCGATCAGCAGAGGCACCTCGGTGCAGCCGCCGATCACGACCTCCGCCCCCGCCTCCACCAGCCCGGCCGCCAGACCGCGCATCAGCCCTTGCGGCCCCGCGCCGACATCGCCCGCCTTGACCTGAAATACCGCCTCCAGAAACGTGCGCCGCCCGGCCGTGTCCAGCCGCACAGGCTCGACCCCCAGGGCTTCCAGCGCCGTCGCATAAAGGGCATCGCCACCCGGTGTCGCCAGCACGCCGATCCGCTTTGCCCCGCCCCGCGCCGCCTCGGCCGCCGTTTCGGCCACCATGTCGATGAACGGCAGGCCGCTGGCCCGGATGGCATCGGCATGGGCGTGGGCGGTGTTGCAGGGCATGGCCAGCACATCGGCGCCCATGTCACGCAGCCGCGCGGCCATCTCGCCCAGCACCCGTTTCGCGCCCGGCTCGTCACGATGACGGTTGGGCACCTGCGGGTTCATGTCCATCAGCACGCGGATGTGGTCCTCGTCGCAGATGGCGGGCGTCAGGGCCTGCAGCCGCGCCAGAAACGCGACCGTCGCCGCCGGGCCCATGCCGCCCAGAACCCCCAGCACCTTCATCCGCCGCTCCCGCCCGTCGCTTGCCAAAGCGCTCCAGCCTCGCCCTTATGCCTCGAGAAGGAGGGCGATGGCCATGACGAACAAGGACGCGACCCCCGGCCACCGGGTCTATCGGATGAGCTTCGCCAGCGTCTATCCGCACTACGTCGCCAAGGCGGAAAGGAAGGGACGCAGCAAGGCCGAGGTCGACCAGATCATCCGCTGGCTGACCGGCTATGACCAGGCGGGTCTGGAGGCTGAGATCGCGGAGGGGACCGACTTCGAGACCTTCTTCGCCCGGGCCCCGGCCCTGAACCCGGCCCGCGAGACCATCACGGGCGTGATCTGTGGCATCCGTGTGGAAGAGGTCGTCGAGCCCCTGATGCGCGAGATCCGCTACCTCGACAAACTCATCGACGAGCTGGCCCGGGGCAAGGCGATGGAGAAGATTCTGCGGGCATGACAGCTACAGCCCCGCGCCGACCACGCTCTCATAGCCGAACAGGCCCTGGGCGCCGCCGGTATGCAGGAAGACCACCGTCTCGCCTCTGAACCGCCCGGCCCATGCGAGCGCGATCAGTCCCTTCATCGCCTTGGCGGAATAGACCGGGTCCAGCACGATCCCGTCCGTACGGGCCGCCAGCTTCAGCGCATCGATCACCCCCTGATCCACCAGACCATAGCCCTCGCCGACATAGTCGCAGTCGGCGACCACCTGATCCCGGGACACCCGCCCGGCATGGCCCAGCAGGGCGGCGGTCTCTTCGGCCAGTTTGAAGACATTGGCTTCCTGCCGGTCCCGGGGCGCGCGCACGCCAATGCCCAGCACCGGGATGTCGGCGCCCATCACCGCCAATCCGGCGACCAGACCGGCGTGGGTCCCGGCACTGCCGGTCGCGGTCACGATCCGGTCGACGCGCAGATCAAGGTCGTCGGCCTGCACAACGATCTCGCGGGCACAGTCGACATAGCCGAGCGCGCCGACCGGATTCGAACCCCCGCCGGGGATGATGTAGGGCTTGCCGCCCCGCGACCGAACCTCGGCCGCCGTCGTCTCCAGCTCGGCAACCATGTCGCTCCCGGCCGGAACGGTCCTGAGACCGGCGCCGAACAGCCGGTCCAGCAGCACATTCCCGTTCTCGAGATAATCGTGGGCCTTCGACCCCGTGCGCGCCTCGAGGATGATCTCGCAACCGAGACCGTGGGCCGCGGCGGCCGCCGCCGTCTGGCGCACATGGTTGGACTGCACCGCCCCTTGCGTCACCAGCGTGTCCGCCTCCTGCTCGAAAGCCTCCCCCAGCAGGAACTCCAGCTTGCGGGTCTTGTTGCCGCCGCCGGCCAGCCCGGTGCAGTCGTCGCGCTTGATCCACAGCTCGATGCCCAGCGCCTCGGACAGGCGCGGCAGAGGCTCCAGCGGGGTCGGCAGGTGCGCCAGCCGCACACGGGGAAGGCGGGCCAGATGCATGGGTATCACTCCGAATGGGACAGGGTTCAGGCGCGGCCGCCGGTGCCGGACAGGCGGGCGGCATCGACCCCGATACCGGCGAGGGCACGCGCCCATTTCGTGCCATGGTCGTCGTCGAACACCATCTCGGTATCCGCATCGGCCGTCAGCCAGATGTTCTCGGTCAGCTCGGCCTCAAGCTGGCCCTCGTCCCAGCCGGCATAGCCCAGCATCAGACGCGAGCGCCGCGGGCCCGAGACCGGGTCCGACATGGCCAGCAGCACGTCGCGCGTACCCGTCAGCGCCAGGCCGTCGCCGAATGCCAGACTGGTGCCCTCGGAAATCCAGTCGTCCGTGTGCAGGACAAAGCCGCGTTCCCGCTCGACCGGCCCGCCGTAAAGGACAGGCGCCTCATACCCCTCCGCAGGGGGCGGCATGTCCAGCTTCTCCAGGACCGTCGACAGGTCGATGCCTGTCATGGGCCGGTCGATGCGGACGCCCATGGCGTGGTCCGGACCGTGGGCGCAAACGAGGATAACAGCCTGACGGAACCGGTCGTCGTCGATTCCGGGCATGGCGATCAGCAGGCGACCGGCGAGGGAGGAAAAGCCGTCCATGGAAGGATCATCGGCCCTGCCCCCCTCCGGCGCAAGGCCACAGTTTCGTGCATCTTGCAGGGTCGGCCCTTGGCCCGAACCGGTCGCGTGTCTATCTGGTCGGGAACGGCCTGACCGGCCCAACCTCCAGCGGAGACTTTCCCATGACGATCAACATCGGTGACCGCCTGCCCGAAGCCACCCTGATGAAGGCCACCTCCGAGGGGCCCAGGCCGGTCAATGTCTCGGAAATCTTCAACGGCAAGACCGTGGCCCTGTTCGCCGTTCCGGGCGCCTTCACCCCCACCTGTTCGGCCCGCCACCTGCCCGGTTTCGCCGAGAACATGGAAGCCCTCGCCGAAAAGGGCGTCGATACCGTCGCCTGTGTCTCGGTCAATGACGCCTTCGTCATGGGCGCCTGGGCAAGGTCGCAGGAGGGCGGCGACAAGATCCTGATGCTTGCCGACGGCAACGGCGAGTTCACCCGCGCGGTGGGCCTGACCATGGACGCCTCGGGCTTCGGCATGGGCGAACGCTCGCAGCGCTACTCCATGCTGGTGCGGGATGGCGTGGTCGAGCAGCTCAATGTCGAGCAGGGCGGCGAGTTCAAGGTGTCCTCGGCCGAACACCTGCTGGGCCAGCTCTAGGCGACGGCGGCGACCGGATGCGGGTCGGCTGACTGGATCGTCTCGCCGTTCATCACATGGGTCACCGCCCCCAGCAGGGACGCCGGCGTGATGGGCTTCGGCACGAAGTAGGTCATGCCGGCCTCGCCGCACGCCGCGATGTCATCGGGGCTGGTGTCAGCCGTGACGGCAATCACGGGCACATGGGCGTTGACGGAGTCAGAGCTTCGTAGCCGCCGGGTGGTTTCCCGGCCGTCCAGCTCCGGCATTCGGACGTCCATGAAGATCAGGTCAAACGTCTGGGCATCGCAGGCCTTGAGTGCCAGCAGGCCATCCGCTGCCGTGGTCACTTCGCAGCCCAGCGGCTGCAGGATCAGCTGGATCGCCCGACGATTGATGTCATGGTCGTCGACCACCAGAACCCGCAGGGGGGCGTCATCCTCTGCGGCGTCACTGACGGTTTCGTCGGGGTCGGCGGCGACGGCGACGACGGGTGCGACGCCGTCCGCTTGCACAGGGGTCGGCTCGGCGGGTGCGGAAACGGGCACAGACGCTGCGACCTGAACCGGCGCCGGCAGGCCCCCGAGGGCACGCGCCACAACCTCGCGCCCGGCGCGGTCCAGCGTCGGCAGATCCCGGCCTTCCGAGAGAGCGCGCGGGAAGCTGACCGCCATGGTAAAGCTGGAGCCCTCGCCCGGCCGGCTCCGCGCGGTCAGGCGCCCCCCCATCAGCTCCGTCAGATGGCGGCTGATCGCCAGCCCCAATCCCGTGCCGCCGTGACGGGCGCTGACGCCCTCGGCGGTTTGGTCGAAGGGCTGGAACAGGCGTGCAATCTGGGCCGGGGTCATGCCGGGACCCGTGTCGTGGACCTCAATCAGCATGGCGTGGCCGGACGGTTCCTCGTCCCATACCGAGAGCTTGAGCGTGATGCTGCCGCTGTCGGTAAACTTGACGGCATTCGAGATCAGATTGTTGAGGACCTGCCGCAGACGCATGGCGTCGCCCCGGACGTGTGCGGGGACCTGGGCGGCACCCTCGATCCGCAGCTTCAGACCCTTGGAGGTAATCGGCCCCTGCCACAGCCGGGCGGTCTGGGCGATCAGGGAGCGCAGGTTGAAGTCATTGACCTCGACCGTCATGCCCCCGGCCTCGATCTTGGCGTGATCCAGCAGGTCGTCCAGCAGGGATTTCATCATCAGCCCGGCATCGGTGATCAGCTGGGCCTGATTGCGGGTGGTCCGGTCCGTGGCCCCTTCCTGGAGCACACCCGCGCCCGCAAGAATGGCGCTGATGGGCGTCCGGAGATCGTGACCGACGGTCGCGAGGAAGGCCTGGCGGCTCTCCATCACCCGCTCCGCCTCGATCCGCCGCCGTTCGGCGTCCAGACGCGCGGCCTCTTCGGACTTGCGCGAGATGTCCATCCGCTGCCAGGTGCTCAGGCAGTAGGTCATGAAGACCGCGATGGCGATGCCGACCGCAGTGACGAAAGCGGCGGAAGCTCCGTACATCAGCATGAAGACCGGCGTGGCCGCCAGATACAGGAACTGGGGCGCAATGGTCAGGGCCAGCACGACGCGCGACCGCGGCGCATTGACGACGGCATAGATGGCCCCGGCCGACAGCAGAATGGCGGCGCAAACGCCTCCCATGGGACCACCTACCAGCCACAGCGGCACTGAGAGACTGCCGAAGTAGGCGGCATTCATCACCAGCATGACCGCCGCTGCCGGAATACGCCCCGCTCCCAGAACCCGGGTGCGTCCGCCATTGATCGGGCCAAAGACCCACAGATCCGCCGCTTGAACAAGGAAGTATCCGGCCACCCAGAGGGCCGAGAAATCCCAGCCGAGGATCGGACTGAACACAAGCGCGCTGGCGGCGCCCATGCCCAGACGTTGCAGCAACGCCTTTCGGCGCTGCCGGATCGCGTCGACCCAGCCTGACGAAATGTCGGCCGCTGTCATGGACATTCGCATCCCCGTGTGCGGGCCCTGCAGCCCTTTGCACCATAGTGACGCAGCAGCCCTAACGCTCCGTCAACGCGCGGTACCGACAGCCTCGGCGACTGTGGAAAATCCGTCGGTGCGCAGGCGGGCAGCCAGATCATCCTTGATCCGGCGGACCAGACCGGGCCCCTCGAAGACCAAGGCCGAGTAGAGCTGAATGGCACTGGCCCCCGCCCGGACGCGGGCATAGGCCTCGGCGCCGTCCGCAATTCCGCCGACCGCGATCAGGGGCAGCCGGCCGGCGGAAGCCTCCACCGCCGCCTCCAGCGCCATGGCGGCACGGGCGCGCAGGGGTGCGCCCGACAGGCCCCCGGCCTCTCCCGCATGGGCGGATCTCAGCGTGTCCGGCCGGTCCAGGGTGGTATTGGAGACGATCAGTCCATCCAGTCCGTGCAACAGGCTGGCCTCAACGATCCGGCCGATGTCCTCGCCCGACAGGTCCGGCGCAATCTTCAGAAAGACCGGTCGTCCGACAGGCCGCGCCGCCTTGATCCGGGTCAGCAGGGGCTCCAGCGCCTCAACCGTCTGCAGCCCCCTCAGGCCGGGTGTGTTGGGGGAGGACACATTGACGGTGAGATAGTCTGCGAGATCGCCCAGTCGCCGCAGGCCGGTCTCATAGTCGGCGATCCGGTCGCCGGAATCCTTGTTGGCGCCCAGATTGGCCCCGACCACCACGCCGGAAGGACGCCGGGCGAGACGCGCGGCAAAGGCCTCGAGGCCATCGTTGTTGAAGCCCATGCGGTTGATGATGGCCCGGTCCTCCTCCAGCCGGAACAGGCGCGGCCGGGGATTTCCCGCCTGGGGACGGGGCGTGACCGACCCGCATTCGACGAAGCCGAACCCCAGCCCGCCGAGGCCCCGGATGGCGACCGCATTCTTGTCGAGTCCGGCTGCGAGGCCCACGGGATTGGGCAGGACCAGTCCGGCGAATTCGGTCCTGAGAACCGGATCGTCGCGAGTCACGG
This sequence comes from uncultured Brevundimonas sp., assembly GCA_964395805.1. Classification (GTDB taxonomy): domain Bacteria; phylum Pseudomonadota; class Alphaproteobacteria; order Caulobacterales; family Caulobacteraceae; genus Brevundimonas. The sequence continues at coordinate 10,993 of CAYNDG010000006.1, read as the reverse complement.
ACAGGGGCAGACAGCTCAGCCCCGCGACCGCCAGCTCGTGCGCGCGCTCGGCATCCAGTCGCCTCAGAAGGGCCGTCCCGGCGTCCAGCAGGCTCACGGGGCCGTCTCCATGATCAGTCCGCCTTCGGCGTCGACATGACAGGCCTCGATCGATCGCACGGCGGACAGCGGCAGCGGCACATACAGATGCGGAAACAGGGCTCCGCCCCGGGAAGGCTCCCAGCGCAGGGCCTGGTCGGGCAGACCGGCCAGCACTGCCGTATCGATCGTCACCTTCAGCAGGCCGGACAGGCCGGCGAAATGCCGCCGCGCCGTTTCGTGCAACTGGTCAGCCGTCGACATGTGGATGTAGCCATCGCGCAGATCGACGGCCGAGCCGGGATAGGCCCCCTCTGCCGTTGCGCCCTGCCAGTCCGCCGCATCTACCAGCTTGTAGATCAGGGCGGGGCCGGTCACGCCGGCGCCCCGGCGTCGTCGGGACGGACCAGGCCCTCCAGCGCGTATCGTTCGGCCGCATCGACGGAAAAGATCGCCGCCATGCCCGTCGGAAAGCCGGTGCTCAGCCGCTCCAGCACTGAAGGGGCGGCGGCCCCCTCAATCAGCAGTTCGACCGCCAGCTGGTGGATCCCGGGATTGTGTCCGATCAGGATCAGACAGCCCGCCGCCTCCATCTCGGCCTCGATACGGCGACGCAGGACATCCGGGTCCGCTTCGTAGAGGTCGTCGAGGATCGAAACCTCGACATCCCCGAAACTGTCATGGACGATATCCCAAGTCTGGCGCGTGCGGACCGCCGCCGACACGAGGGCCCGGTCCGGCTTCATGCCCCTGACAGCGAGCGCCTTGCCGACGCGGCTCGCGTCATCGCGCCCTCGCGGTGCGAGGGGCCGGTCCTTGTCCCGGCCGGAGGGAGAACCACGTTCGGCCTTGGCATGGCGCATCAGGATCAGTCGGTGCATGGCCACGATCTAGGGGTGTTCGCCCGGCTGGACCAGAGCCCGGCTTGCATCCCGCCCCGCCGGTGTCGGCTGAAGGCCGGCATCCGCCACCGTCAGCCGTTCGACCGCCCCCGCCGGCCGGACGCGCGCATAGGCCTGACGGGTCGCCTCAAGCAGGATCAGCCCCGCCGCCCCCGGCACGAGACGACGGCCAACCTGTTCGACACCATCCGCCATTCCGTAGAGCGCCGGCCAGGGCGGGACGTAAAGGGTCTGCGACCAGGCGGCGGGCTCCAGCCCCACCTCGCGCACCAGCCGCTCAAGCTGGCGCCGGGTGAAGGGCCGGCCGTGACCAAAGGGCGTACTCTCGGCCCGGGCCCAGAGGCCGCCACGCGCCGCCGCGACGAGGATGATCCGCCCGGCCGGCGTCAGCACACGGATCGCCTCGGCCATCAGGGCGCGGACATCGTCGGCCTCTTCGAGAGCGTGGACCACGAGTACCCGATCGAAGCTGCCGGCGGCGAACGGCAGGGCCTGGTCATCGACCAGCACGGACCGGTTGCGGGCGCCCCGCGGCCAGGCCTCGACCCCCTGCCCCGACGGCATGGCCGCGATCAGGCGGCGGGCCCCGACGAAGGCGCCCAGCCAGGGGGTGGCATAGCCCACACCCAGAACGTCACATCCGTCAGCCTCTCCCCAGGCCGTATCCAACCGCTCGGCCAGCAGTCGGCGGACCAGGCGCCCCGACGGCTCGCCGTAGAACAGTCTCAGGTCGTCGATCGCCATCCGCATGGGCACAGGATAGCCCCGGACGGGGCCTGGCTGCTAGGGTTCCGGGCATGACCCTCGATGTGCACCTCTTCCCCTGTCTGTCGGACAACTACGGCCTGCTGGTCCGCGACCCGGCCACAGGGACTGTCGCCGCCATCGACACCCCCGACGCCGACCGGATCCTCGCGGAATTGAACGGCCTCGGCTGGGGCCGTCTGGACCTGATCCTCAACACCCACTGGCACGCCGATCACACGGGCGGCAATGCCGCGCTGAAGGCCGCGACGGGCTGCGTCATCCACGGACCGGAAGAAGTTCGCCGCGCCGCGCCGCTCGACCATGTGCTCGCCGATGGGGACACAGTGTCTGTGGGTCAGGCCCGGCTTCGGGTAGTCGCCGCCCCCGGCCATACGCTCGGCCATCTGGTGCTGCATGACGCCGAGGGGCGGACGGCATTCGTCGGCGACGTGCTGTTCACCCTCGGCTGCGGGCGGCTGTTCGAGGGCACGCCCGATCAGATGTGGGCCAGCCTGTCCACCCTGATGGCGTGGCCGGACGACACTGTGATCTGGTGCGCCCATGAATATACCGCTTCCAATGCGCGGTTCGCCCTGAGCGTCGATGAGCGGCCGGAGTTGCGCACCCATGTCGAGGGCCTGATGCGGCGTATCGAGGCGGGGCAGCCGACCGTTCCGACCACCCTGGGCGTCGAACGTCGGTTCAATCCGTTCCTGACCGCCGGCGATGCCGCGACCTTTGCCGCACGGCGCGCGGCCAAGGACAGCTTCCGCGGCTGACTATTCCGTTTCAGAGATGACGCGAACGATCCGCGCCGAAGAGGGCCGGCCCGCAAAACCGGCATCGGCGTCAATCACGATCCGGAGCGTGCCGCGCGAAAAGCTGACCTGGCGCGGACCGACATCGGTAATGACGATCTCACGCACCCGGGCGACGTCGCGGCGCAGGCTGGGCGACCGTGACATACGCACGATGGCGTCAACGGCGGTCGACAGGGCGTCGGTGGCCACCGATTCCGAGCCCGGCTGGATATTCATGTCGACGACCACCAGTTCACCCACCGCGCGGGTGGCGCGGTCGCTCTGGCGCAGGATGAAGTCCATCAGCTGAAAGGCCGTCAGCGTCGGGGCCACCAGTTCCGGCGCCGGCCCGGCCAGCGACACGGGTGCCCCCTGGGGCGCCGCCGTCGTGTACAGGGTCATGCCGCCGTTCGGGGTGACCCTCAGAACCTGGTCGCCGGCGTCATTGCGAAAAATGACGTCGCCCCGCGGCGCCGGGGAGGGGCGCAGCACCCAGACCTCGGTCGACCGGTCGAACCGCATCAGCGTACCGTTGCTGGACCGGTCCAGAATAAAGCCCTGGCCGGTCTCGGACACATAGCGGCCACTGTCCGGAAGGCTGGTGGCGGGCCCCCTGTCTCTCTGGGACCGCGAAGACTCGCTCTGGAAATTGGCGGTCACCTGGGCCTGGACGGGCGGGACGAGGCACAGCCAGCCCAGTCCGATCACCCCTGCCAGCACGGCAAGGGGTGCCGGCCGCCGTATCGCTCCGACCTGTCTCCCGCTGTTCATGGATTGAGGGATGACTCCCCACCCCGGCAGATTTTAGGCAAGGCCCGCTCAGCCCACCAGATACTGACCGCCGTTCAGCGACAGGGTGCAGCCTGTGACATATCCGGCACGTTCACCGGCCAGCCAGGACACCATGTCGGCGATCTCCTCGCCCTTGCCCAGACGTCCGACCGGGATCTGGGCGACGATGGCGTCCAGAACCTTCTGGTCCATGGCCCCGACCATCTCGGTGTCGATGTAGCCCGGGGCGATACAGTTGACGGTGACGCCTTTCCGGGCGTTCTCCAGCGCCAGCGCCTTGGTGAAGCCGATCATGCCGGCCTTGGCGGCGGAATAGTTGGTCTGGCCGATCTGACCCTTCTGGCCGTTGATCGAGCTGATGTTGACGATCCGGCCGAAGCCCCGGTCGCGCATGCCGCCGATCACCTGCCGGGTCATGTTGAACACGGAGTCCATGTTCACCCGGATCACATCCGACCACTGGTCCGCCGTCATCTTGTGAAAGAAGCCGTCGCGGGTGATGCCGGCATTGTTGATCAGCACGTCGATGGGGCCCAGTTCGGCCTCGACCTCCTGAACGGCGCGGGCGCAGTCGTCGAATGAGCCGACATTGCCCTTGACGACCATGACGCCCAGCTCCCGGGCCGTGGCCTCGGCCGCCTCGGTATTGCCGGAGTATCCCGCAGCGACGGCCATGCCGTCTTCCTTAAGGCGTTGAACGATTGCCTTGCCGATGCCCCGGGTTCCCCCGGTGACCAGTGCCACCCGTGCCATATGCAGTCCTTCGCGTTTCCGATGCGGGGGATGTCTCGTCGCATCCCTCCGTCGTCCAAGCCTTAACGAAACGCGGGGTTCCCCGCTAGGCCGGCGTCTTCACAGCTGTGCCATGTCGAGCACAAAGCGATAGCGCACGTCGGATTTCTGCATCCGCGCATAGGCCTCGTTGATCTGTGACGGAGCGATCACCTCAATGTCGCAGGCGATGTCGTGCTCGGCGCAGAAGTCCAGCATCTCCTGCGTCTCGCGGATGCCGCCGATCAGCGACCCCGCCACGCGTCTGCGTCGCCACAGCAGCGGCAGGGCAAAGACGGGCATGCCCTCGGTCGAAAGGCCCAGCATGACCATGGTGCCGTCGCGGGCCAGCAGGTTCAGGTGCCCGGCGATCTCGTGGGTAGCCGAGACGGTATTGATGATCAGGTCGAATTTCTCGGCCGCCGCCTGCATGGCGGCCGTATCGGAATTGATCAGGAAATGCCTCGCACCCATCCGCTCGGCATCGGCCTTCTTGCGGTTCGAGGTCGACAGGACGGTGACCTCCGCCCCCATGGCCGCGGCCAGCTTGACCGCCATATGGCCGAGGCCGCCCAGGCCGACGACCGCAACCTTCGAACCCGGGCCGACGCCCCAGGTCCGCAGGGGCGAATATGTGGTGATCCCGGCGCACAGCAGCGGCGCAGCGGCATCCAGCGGGAGGGAATCGGGAATGCGCAGCACATAGTTCTGGTCGACCGTGATCCGGTCGGAATAGCCACCCTGGGTGATCTTTTGCCCGACCTCTGCGCCCTTGGGGTCGGCCGAGCCATAGGTCTGGGTCATGCCGGGCACGCAATACTGCTCCAGCCCCTCCTGACAGGACGCGCAGGTCCGGCAGCTGTCGACCATGCAGCCGACGCCGACGCGATCGCCTTCCTTGAAGCGCGTGACGTTCGACCCGACCGCCGTCACCACCCCGGCAATCTCGTGGCCCGGCACGATCGGATAGCGGGTGTTGCCGAGATCGTTCTGCGCGATGTGCAGATCCGAATGACAGACGCCACAATATCTGATCTCGATCGCCACATCGTCCGGCCCCGGATCGCGGCGGTCAAAGGCCCAGGGCTCGAGCGGCTTGTCGGCGGCGACGGCGGCAAAGGCGCGGGTGGCGATGGGCATGGGGCGTGTCCTTCAGAGGGGGATCAGGTGCAGGTGTCTACGGCGGGGCGCCTGCGCAAGCCTACCAGTCATTTCGACCATCGACATGACGGACCGGGACGGCGACCAGATCCAGCCCTTCGAACAGTCGGGCGTTCAGGACCACGCGAGCGGGCCGCGCCTCGCCGTCATCGGTCGTCCAGGCCGGACCCTCGGCATGGACGGCGCAGCCACAGGTCGTGCAGTGATAGAAGGTCATCATCCGATCGCCCCACTGATAGGGGGTCAGGGCCTCGAGCGTCAGGTCCAGCTCGACCGTTCCGGGCGCATAATAGGCGGCCAGGGTCCCCCGCTTGGTGCAGGTCGAGCAGGTGCAGTCGGTAACCGTCGCCGGAGCCGGCGCCGCGAACCGCTGCGCCCCACAGTGGCAGCTGCCCTGCAGGGCCGGGCCCGTCATCCCGTGCGCTCGATGAGGGCCATGGCCGCCGCCGGGTTCCGGACCTTGGCCCCCGCGATCATATAGGCGAACACATCGCCGCATTTCGCCCATCCGCGCAGGCGGCTGGCTGCGGCGTCCAGTTCGGCGGGCGACATGCCGGTCGGCTCGTCCTCGCGGCTCGACATCAGCCGGGCATAGGTGAAGTCGGCGGTCGGCTGGTCGATGCGCGGCCACTCCGGCGCCTCGTCATCCTCGGCATAGACGATGGCACAGCCGTATTTCGCCGCCAGATCATAGAATTCCTGTGTGTCGAAGCTGGGGTGCCGAACCTCCAGCGCATGGCGCAAACGAAGGCCGTCCTTCTCCTTCGGCAGCAGCTTCAGAAAGCCCTCGAAATCGACCGGATCGAACTTCTTCGTGGCCATGAACTGCCAGTTGATCGGTCCCAGCCTGTCGCCCAGCGCGGTCAGGCCCTGATCCAGAAACCGGTCAAAGCTCTCCTTGCCCTCCGACAGCACCTTGCGATTGGTGCAGTAGCGGCTGGCCTTGACGGCAAAGACAAAGCCGTCGGGCGTCTCATCCCGCCATTTCATCCAGCTGTCGGGCTTGAAGGTCGAATAATAGGTGCCGTTGATCTCGATCGAGGTCAGCTGGCCAGCCGCATATTCCAGCTCGCGCTTCTGAACCAGGCCCTCGGGATAGAAGACCCCGCGCCAGGGCTCATAGGTCCAGCCGCCGATGCCAATGTGGATCCTGCCTGTCACGCCGCGCCCCCTCTTTCAGGGGTGCATTCAGACATGGACCCTCTTGCCGGAGCAAGTCGAAACCGGTCAGCCCTGTTCAGCCGGCGGCGGCGTCGCCTCGGGCACAGCGGCCGAAGAACCGCCCGGGGATGCGTTCGGCACGGGCTGCAGCTCGGCGGGCATGGGCTGTTCGTCAGCCACGTCCGATGCGGCGTCGAGGGCTGGTTGACTGGCCATCACCATGATGGCGTAGACGATCAGGATCAGGGTGATCGACACCACCAGCACAACGAGAATCCGGAGGCCGCTGCGGCCCTGCCTGGTGCGACCGGCATCGACGACGGGACCGTCGGATTGGCGCGCGTCAGCCTCGGCGGGCTGCTGACCGGGCAGGACGTCTGTGGGTTCTTCGGGGGGGCGGTTGTCGGTGTTCATGCGA
>CAYNDG010000006.1:0-4063 GCA_964395805.1 uncultured Brevundimonas sp. | reverse complement strand
CAACCTCAGTAGGCGTAGTCGGAATACAGCCGCCGCACATCGCCGGCCCAGGGCCCATGGTAGAGGTCCAGCAGGCGCTCGGCCGGGGTGATGCCGCTGTCGGCCGTGTCTTCCAGCTCTGACAGATAGCCGCGCTCGTCGACCATGCCGCCCGAGAAGCGCGCCCGGTTCTTCAGCCCTTGCCGGGCGATGGCGACCAGATCGACCGCGACATCGCGCAGCGACCGCCCGCCAATCTCGGCCCGCAAGCCTAGTCGCGTGACCTCACGGCGCAGACGCTCGTGATCCTCGATCTGCCAGTCCTTGCAGAGGTCCCAGGCCGCCGCCAGTGAGGGTGCGTCATACAGGATCCCCGCCCACAGCGCCGGCAAGGCGCAGATGCGGCTCCATGGACCGCCGTCGGCCCCGCGCATTTCCAGATACTGTTTCAGCCGCACCTCGGGGAACAGGGTGGTCAGGTGATCGGCCCAGTCCTTTGCGGTGGCCCGGTCACCCGGCAACGCATCCAGCTTTCCGTCGATGAAGGCGCGGAACGACTGCCCCGACAGGTCGACATAGCGCTCGCCCCGCTTGGCGAAATACATCGGCACGTCGAGCGCATAGTCGACATAGGCCTCGAACCCGAAGCCGTCGGCAAAGACGAAGTCCAGCATGCCCGTGCGGTCGGCGTCGGTGTCCGTCCAGACATTGGCCCGCGCCGTCAGGAAGCCGTTCGGGCGACCTTCCGTAAACGGAGAGTTTGCGAACAGGGCGGTGGCCACCGGCTGCAGCGCCAGCGAGGTGCGGAATTTCATCACCATGTCGGCTTCGGAGTCGAAGTCCAGATTGGCCTGGATGGTGCAGGTGCGCAGCATCATGTCGAGGCCCAGCGACCCCTTCCTGGGCATATAGGCGCGCATGATGTCATAGCGGCCCTTGGGCATGATCGGCACATCCTCGCGCGACCACAGGGGATCAAAGCCCGAGCCGAGGAAGCCCAGCCCCAGCTCGTCGGCCACCATCTTGACCTCGACCAGATGCTGGCCGGTCTCGGAACAGATGTCGTGAATGTCCTTCAGCGGCGCACCCGACAGTTCGAACTGTCCGCCGGGCTCCAGACTGATGGAGGCGGTAAAGCCCTCGGCATTCTTGCGTTCGAGCGCGATGACGTGGCCGGCCTCCTCGACCGGGCTCCAGCCGAATCGCTGCAGCCCCTCCAGCATGGCGCGGATGCCCGAGGCTCCGTCATAGGCCGGCCGGCGCAGCGTCGCCTTGTCGAAGCCGAACTTCTCGTGCTCGGTGCCGATCCGCCACTGTTCCTTGGGCTTGATGCCCTTCGACAGGGCCCCGACCAGGGCCTCGCGGGTCAGCGGTTCGGCGTCAGACATGAAAGGGGTCCCTCGTTCGTCTGGCCAATTGGGCAGTCCGGAGCACGGGCACAAGTGGCCTCACCGCTCCCAGTCTCCGAGGGTCGCCTGCCACAGGGTCAGGGCGGCGACGGATGCCGTGTCAGCCCGCAGGACGCGCGGGCCGAGCGAGACCGCTGTCGTGAACGGCAGTGCCCGCAAGCGGTCCCGTTCCCCGGCAGAGAATCCGCCCTCCGGCCCGATCAGTATGCCCCAGGCCGCGCCCCCCGCGGCGGGAAGGGCCCTCAGCGCCGGCGGGCCGCCTGTCTCATCGCAGAACATCAGGCGGCGGTCCGGGTCCCATCCGTCCAGAATGGCGTCGAGGGGCTCGGACGCGACGATCTCCGGCACATCCATCCGCCCGGTCTGCTCAGCGGATTCGACCGCGATGGTCTCCAGCCGGTCCAGCCGGATCGTTTGCGGCTGGGCGCGCGCGGTCCGGACCAGCCGGATGCGGCGCGCGCCCAGCTCGGTGGCTTTCTCGACCGCGAACTCCAGCGGGCTCTTCTTCACCACAGCCAGGACCAGCTCGACATCGGGCGGCAGGATCTGGTCGCGGATCCGCTCTTCGGCTTTCAACAGGCATCCCCGCTTCAGCACCTCGGCCACCGAGCAGCGCCACTCCCCGTCCCGGCCATTGAAGACCAGCAGGTCATCGCCTGCCTTCAGCCGCATCACCTGCGTCAGATAGCGCGACTGCTCCAGCGTCGGCGCCAAGGCTGCACCGGTCGACAGGGGCTGGGGAATGTAGAGGCGGATCATGCGCCAGACTTAATCGAGCGCCTCGTCCTGCGACAAGGGCGACGGCCATCCGGCCTTCTCGAGTCTGTCGCTGCCCCGGGCCAGCAGGTCCCGCCAGGCTTCGCCCGTCCGGTGGAGGGCATCGTCGAGCCAGGGGGGAGGCGCCGCAGCCGGCGCCGTGTCGGGCCGCTCTGCACGGGTGGGCGTCGGCTCCCACCCCGTCAGGTGCAGCATGGCGGCGAAACCCGCCACATAGGCGACGGGCACATACCAGCCGTGCTGCAGCCACCCCCCGAATGACCGGACCTTTGGATACAGGCTGGAAAGCGCCACGCCCGCCGATGACCCGAACCACATCATCGACCCGCCAAAGCCTACGGCAAACGCCAGCACGCCCCAGTCGTAGCCTCCCTGCTTGAGCGCCAGGGCGGTCAACGGAATATTGTCGAACACGGCCGACAGGGCGCCCAGCCCCAGCGCCGTTTGCCAGGACGCATCCGGCAGCCGCTCCACCGGCATCAGCGAGGCCGTCGCCACAAGGGCCACAAGGAAGACCGTGCTTCTGAGGGCGCCGCCCAGCACGGACAGTTGCGGCATCCGAAGGATCGCCGTTGCGATCAGGGCGGCCCACAGGCCCATACCCAGCCAGGGTGCGGTATCCTGGAACTGCGGATACCAGGCATTGCCTGCGAAATTGACGATCAGCAGGGTCGCCAGAATCACGACCACGGCACCGGCGCGCACCCGGTCGATGCGGGGCGCGTCCACGGCCACATGACGCTGGATCGGGGCGTAGCGCTGCTGCTGCAGGGCTGCGGGGACCGCGAACAGGACAAAGGCCACCCCGGCGGCGAGGAAGGCTTTCAGCACCACCAGCGGCGAGACCCCGCTGATCCACATCATGGTGGTCGTGGTGTCGCCCAGCACACTGCCCGCGCCGCCCGCATTGGCCGCCGCCACGATGGCCACCAGATAGCCCAGGCTGACGCGGTCGTGGAACACGTGCCGTGCCGCCACACCCCCGATGATGGTCGCCGCGATATTGTCGAGGAAGGCCGACATGACGAACACCATGGCCAGCAGGGCCAGACCCCCGGTCCAGCCGTCGGGCAGCACGCGCGGCATGGCCTCGGGGATATTGCTGCGCTCGAACTGGTTGGCCAGCAGGGCGAACCCCATCAGCAGCAGGGCGAGGTTGGACAGCAGGACCGCCTCATGCTGCGCATGGGCCACGAGGCCTCCCAGACCCGCGCCCTCGTCGAATGTGCCGAAGCTCCACTTCCATGCCACCGTGGCCGCCAGGCCCAGCAAGGCCACAACGACGGTCCGCCGGTGAAAGGCGGCGATCCCGACGAGTGTGAGGCCAAAGATCAGAAACTCCACCGGCACGGCCCGCAGCGCGCCGGGCGCGGCCATGGCCACGGCCTGAAAATCCTGCATGAAACGCCTCCCCCGAGAGGTCGGCACTGTCTGCATTCCCGTCCTGTCGCGGCTATCGCTTTCCCGTGACAGGAGTCCCGACCGAAGGCGTTTGTTAACCCTTGTGGCGGGCGGGCCGCACATGCATCGGGTCCGGACGGAATTTCCGGTGATGACGGCCACCGGTCCGGCTTGCATCTTCCCGCCTGCCGACGGCAGTGTCAGCCATGGCAAAGAAGAATGAGGCCTATGAGGCCGAGCTGCGCACCCTCCAGATCGCCCTGGTCGAGAGCCAGGCCCGGCTGATCGCCGAGGGCCGCAAGGTGCTGATCCTGTTCGAGGGCCGGGACACGGCGGGCAAGGACGGATCGATCAAGCGCGTCACCGAGTTCATGGCGCCGCGCCACACCCGGGTCGTCTCCCTGCCCAAGCCCAGCGACCGCGAGCTGAGCCAGTGGTATTTCCAGCGCTACGTCGCCCATCTGCCCGCCGCGGGCGAAATCGTGATCTTCAACCGC